>CAKPJM010000018.1 GCA_934162625.1 uncultured Clostridia bacterium | reverse complement strand
ATCCATTCATTTAATGGACTTTTCTTTTAAACTAGTAAATTCTATTTCAACTGGAATTTACTTTTTTAACTAACCTAGTGATACATTGTTCCTGATTTTTGAACTCCCTTCAAGTAGTATACATTTAGATTATCGTTTACTAAATATATATCTTCTTCGTCTCCATTATATTTTATTCCATAATTTAATGTAATATTTTCTAACTTAGATAAATCAATTTCATAATATTGGACTCCATCTATTTGTTTTACTATTTCTGTTTTTGGGATTTCCTTATATTTATTATAATAAGAAAGAAGCTTTTGCTCTAATAAAGTTATATCAGCGACCATATTATTATATGGAACTGCGTTGTTAGAGGTATTTATTCCATTTATGCTGACCCCTAACAGTATTAACATTATAATAACAGTTGTCACTAATGCTACCATTGTTATTCCTTTATTTGATTTTATTTTTTCTCTTGTCATTTGTTTTTCTCCTATATTAATATTACTTTTATTTTTACATTTAAATATTTAAATGTCAATACATTTCTCACTTTTTTCAAGTAGTTTATATGCTTTTTTCTTCATATAAAACCTTTTATTTTGCCTTATTACCATTATCCATAAATATATTAGTACAAATACTATTGCAATATTTTTAGCATATAGCACTATTATGCTAGACATTGCCGTAATTAGAATAATCAAAATATTAGAAGTTTTATTTACAATTTCATCAGCTTTTATTTCTGATTTTTTTATTCTTATTATCCCTTTTAAAATACGACCTCCATCCAAAGGATATATTGGAATAATATTAAACACTGTAATTAGCATATTAGAGTAAATAATCATTTGTTTTAAATTATCACTTATATGTAAAAGAATAGATATTAATATAATTAGTAAATTAGTAAGTGGTCCTGCTAAAGCAATTAATATCTTTTTTATTTCTACTAATTTTTTATATTCATACACCTCAAAAGTTATGCTTACTCCAAACGGCATAAGTTCTAATGTTTTTGGTTTCAGTTTTAATACTAGTCCTGCAAATATATGCCCTAGTTCATGTATAAGAGCAAACAACATTATCCATGCATATATTTCAATTTGATGAGTTATTATAAATATTATTATAAATAAAAAAATTTGCAGGTTTATTTTTATTTGCATTTTCTTTCACTTCCTCTGCATGCAAATTATTCAAACTTTAATATCAAATCTGGATCTACATATCTATTTTCTTTTCTTATTTCAAAATGTAAATGAGGTCCTGTTGTATTTCCTGTAGTCCCTACTTCTCCTATTTGCTGTCCTTGATTAATCTTGTCTCCCTCATTTACATATATTGTTTTGCAGTGAGCATAAACTGTCATAACATCTCCGTCAACAATTTTAACATGATTCCCTAAATCTCCGTTTGTTTGATACCTCTTCTACAACACCTGACATAGATGCAATAAAAATAGTTCCCTCATTTACAGCTATATCTATTCCTGTATGATTTTTAGGTACAGTTGGTGTGCTCGGATTTCTTAAACCATATCTAGAAGTAATTGTCCCTTTTAGTGGCAGTATTAAAGATTTTGTTTCTAAAACACTTTTTGCATCTTGCTCCATTTGAGAAAGTTCTACTGGGGTTTCTTGAGTCGTTTCTATACTTTCTCCTCCAATATTTTCTGTTTCATTATTTTCTTGTGTCTCTGATAAATTCTCTGCATTAGATGCTTCCTCATTACTTACTTGTTCATTATTTGCTTCGTTAGTCTCTTCAGTATTATTATCTTCTTGTTTGTTAATATTTTGTTTAACGGCTAATGAACTTAGATACTCTTTTGCATTATTGTATAAATTTGAAATATTTATATCATAAGATAAAATATTTTTTGTTTTACTTATAATATCTTCTGAAAAAAAGTAGTTTGTATTTTGTATCATATAAAAAATGGTATAAATTAAAATGCATATTGCAATTTGAAGTATCATTTTTTTTAACAGTCCAGAATTTGTCTTTGTTTCTGCCACATTGACTCTAGCACTATTTCTAGTCCTATCCTGCATTTTTCTTCTGTAATATATTTCTTCTGCCCTTCTTATTTTTTCATCAGGGGTTAAAATTCTTTCCAAAAAAACACCTCTTCCTTTGTAGTATATTTTTTAAATGTATATTCATTGCAAAAAATTTTAGAACATAATTTGTGTGAAAGGGGGCTGTACTGAATTCATCCCCAAGAGCAAAGCAACTTGGGTTCGCCCTTTGTTCGCCGATTTGAATTTTCGAATAAAATGAGGAAATTTCAAAGGCAATAGCGATTATAGCATTTTTTATATACTAGGAAATGAGAAACAAAAAAACAAGTCATTTAGTTTTTATAGACTAAATGACCTGCTCTTGTTCATTTATTAATTTTATTTAATCAAACAACTTGCTAAAAGCAAAATTCCTAAGAACATTGCTATTGCTCTTACCCTCTTGTACTTATTTTCTATTTTTTTATTAACACTAGCAGTTTTTTTCTTTTCATTTTCAATTTTTGATAAATAATTGCTTATAATCATTTCCGCTTCATTTATAATATATTTTCTAGAATTCTCTTGTTTCTTAGACTTTGATTTTTTGTTATTTTCGGCTAAATTCAAGCTTTTTAACTTTACATTTGGCTTTAATATCACAATTGCCTCTTCAACTATGTTAGACGGTAAATTTTTAAGTATAACCATATTTTTCATACTCTCTTTTTCCATTTGCTCCTCCTAGAAAAAATCTATATATAAATTTTTTCCATTTTTTCTAGCTTTATACATTAATTACATTATATATTCCTTGAGACACGCAATCTGCCATATTCATAATGAGTCCAAGAGATGTATTTTGAAGCATTTTAAAATTATATTGTGGTTTTTTAAAGTCCTTAGAAACAATTCCTTTTATGCTTATATCACCTATATATATGCTTTTTTTATTTAATCCGCTACCTATATTCATCTTTTCCTTTGATACAACTATTTTACCTATGTCATTTTTGTTAGACAGTGCCGCATCTATTGCAATAACAAAAGAGTCCTCTTGTATTTCTCTTACAACATCACATATGTTTTGAAAACATATTGTATTTTCTATATCCCCTATTATCTCTATATTTCTTTCCCCCTTAAAAAAGTTTTTCAATTTATATCCGACAAGTGGCCCAAAGCAATCACCTATTACTCGGTTGGTTCCAACACATAAAAATACAAGTTTCGATATTTCTATATCTTGAATTTTTTGTCTTAAATTATTGCTAAAATCACATACGAAATTGTTATATATTTCTTCATTAAAAACCATACTTACTCCTATTAGTTAGATAAATTGGAATTTGTGTGAACGATTCTAGGGACTGTCCCTCTTTTGTTGAATGACAAAAGGGGACTGTCCTGAATCGTAAATGTAATGTGTTTTGCGTTTTCGGGCAGACACAGGGCCTGCCCCTACATCGTTTGCAACAAATTTATTTTTGGGCGTATGCAATACGCCCCTACAAATCACACCTCCCACATCACACCTCTCACCTCAATAAAACAAATTCCAATTTGCTTATCTAATTTTATGTGTAATTATCTTTATTATGACCTGGTGCAATAACTATATTTACGCTTTCTATTCTATTGTATTTTTTTATAATATCTCCTGAAAAACTTGCTACTTCATTTGAAACCACAATAGTTGTATAGTTTTTGTCTACTAGTTCTCTTATTTTTTCATCTGTTTTTTCTAAATCATTTATTTTATATACATCCATTCCAAAACTTTCAAATATCTTAAAACTTTTTCTATCATTTGATGCTTTTAACCAAGAAATGCTCATATAAATCACCATATTTATTTTGGCTTTTTTTATTATAATTATTCTTTTTAGTATTAGTAACTATTATAGCATTTGCCTTAATTATAGTTTTGTCTATAATTATTAGCAAATATAAAGCAAAATCACATCTCTGCTCGCTATTAGAGATGTGATTTTTATTCACTAACTGATGGCAACCACATTTTTGTGGCTTCCTATTTCTTTTTTATTATACCATAAATTTATCTTTTGTAAATACTTTTTGACAAATCTAATAATTTACAATAATTTTTCTATTTTAATATTTATCTTGTAGTTTGCTCTTCTTTTGGCTTTAGTCCCTCTGCTGACAAGTTACTTTTTGATGCTTTTATTCTGTCTTTTGGACTATCTGGAGTTAGAGTAAGTGTTGATGCTATACTAACAACTTTCTTACCATCTTGTGATAATTTATATCCTAAAGGTATTGCCCCTGTATCTTCATATGCTTTTTGAGCTCTTTTAAGCATGGTGCTATCTAGTAAAACTCCTTGCTTTCCTTTATCTACAGGTTTTTCGGCACTTAATTTTAGGTTTTCTCTAAAAGTTTCCTCTTCTTTTTGTTCTATTGGTTTTTCTATTTTTCTTTCTAGTATTCCTAGCCTTATAAGTCTTTCTTCCCATATCTTATGTTCTTGTGAGTTAACATTTCTGTTTCCTATACTTTCTGCCACATTAAAACTATGTAGAACTTGATTTTTAAGCACATCCCATTCTTCTGGTGTCTTTCTTCCTTCTTTTAAAAGTTCTTCTAGTCTTGTTGTAAGCTTATCACCATATTTCATAATTGAGACTCCGAGGTCTGGCCTTACCCCATATTGCTTCATTGACATTTCAAGCCTTGAAAATCTCTTTATAGGCTTATCTCCTCCCATTACTAAATAATATGCTATCATTTTATCATAATCTGCCATAATTGCTTGATCTTTCTCACGTACTCCATCTAACAATATTCTTCTTGTATTTCTTCCACTATTTACTTGATTTAAAATCTTGCTTTCTAATATATTATCTGGTCTATATTGTGCTGGAAATTTTTTTGCTGTTTCTACTGCTCTTTTATAGCTTTCCACACTATTTTTATTTATTAAATCTGGTGATATTAATACTCCCTTTTCTGCAATATCCAGATATTGCGAATTTTCCTTTTCTGTTGTGTGTTTTACTATAGCCTCTGCACAACTCTTGTCAAACTTACCTCTTAGTCCTTTAAGGTCTTCCATTATTTTTTTATGTTTTGTAGCTTTTCCTTCTCTCGCAGCTATCTCGCCTGCTCTTTTATCAAAGCTCTCTATACGTTCATCAAAGAAATTTGTTATTGTGTTTTGAATTTCTGCAACTCCATTTCCTTTTTCTAGGGAAGCCATAATTTTATTAGATAGTTCAGTAATATCTATATTTCCATTCATTTCATATTTTCTTAGTACTTCTCTATATTGTTTAGCTAGTATATCTATCATCTTATCTACAACTGCTTTATTATTACCCAAACTAATCACCTTCTTGCTCTTTCGTAATTATCTATATTATACCATATATTAGCATTTTTGTCTAATTGACCTATCAAATCTCTCTATTCAAGTTTCCATTTGTGTAATCTTGTCCTTCTAATCTTTCTCCTCTTTTTTGTATATCTATAATTCTTTGGATTTCTTCCCTTGTTTCTTCTAATATATCTATTTTTATTGAGTCTGTTTGTAAGTCTTTATAGCTTATCGATGTTATTTTTGAATTGTATATTAAATTGTTGCAATTTATTCTGTCTGTATATATCGGAAATTCAAATCCCATTCTATCTTTTAAAGTATATCTTCCTTTTTGACACATTGCAGGACAATTTTTTAGTGTCCCTATTGTGCAATATTCTGTTGTCATTAATAAAGTTCTTCCATACACTATTGTTTCTTTTTCTATGTTTTCTGTTAATCCCTTTATTGTTTCTTTTTCTGCTTCTAGCGGTACTATATATTTACAAACTCCAAGTCTTTTTAATTCTTCTACTGTAAAATTATTTTCTATGTTCATTGTATAATTTGCAACTAGCTTTTTGCCATTTATTCCAAGCTTTTCTAGTTCATATATCTGAGATAAATTTGATATAACTATACCTTCTACTTTTTCTGATATTTTAGGTAAATTGTTATACAATAGTTTTTCATAATTTGATTTTGTTATAGCTGGAAGTAATATATATGTACTAAATTTTTTAGATATATTTTCTATGCTTTCTTTTAAATCTTCATCTAAAAAGTATTTAAATGGTATATACACATTGTCTACATTTTTTAGACTTGCATAATCAATTTCCTTGCTAATTTTATTCAAACATAATGTAACTTTTACTTCTTCTTTTGGTATGAATTTTTCTTCCTTAACATCTAACTTTAAATTGACTTGTTCTCTTCTAAATGATTCTAATAGTTTATGTTCTAGCTCCTCTAGCCCTCTTCTTCTTATTTCATTTAAGCTACTTATTGGAACAATTATACTTTCATCCATTTTTATATTAATATTTTCAATTTTAAATATTGTATTTCCTGTTTTAGATAATTGCTCTTCAATTCTTTTACTAGTTATTCCTGCATTATCTGCTTTTTTTACAACAGATTCTCCTTCTAACTTTACACTTATATTTGTATCTATATCTTGTAGTCCTAGTTTTATAACTTCATCTTGTTTTAACTCTATATTACAATTTACTTTTCTTTTTATATTTTCTTTGCCTATTTTTTGATCCATTTCTTGGTTTAGTTTTATAGATACAGTTTTATACACTTTATCTTTTGGCTTTATTTTTCCTTTTATTCTACCTATTGTTACTATATCATTTGCTTTTGCCATTTTTATATTATTATTTTTTTGCATAAGCTCTGAAATTTTACAACTTGAATCCCCAATTGCTATACTGTCTCCTAAATCCAGCTCTTTGCATAATTTTATTTTTACATGTCCCTTATTTGGATTATATGATATTACTTCTCCTAAAAGAGTTCCTATATGGTTTGGTCTTTTGGTATACATCATATTTTTGCCAAGGTTTCCTTTAAGATAGCCTGTGCTAAATCCACCTCTATTAAATATTTGCATTAGCATTTCTCTATCTTTTTTATCAACCACATATTCTTGATTACTTTCTGCTAAATCAATATATTTTCTATAAATGCTTGTTACTATTCCAACATATTCCTTTGATTTCATTCTGCCTTCTATTTTAAATGATTTTACTCCTGCTTCTATTAGTTCTGGTAAAATATCTAATGTACATACATCTTTTGAGCTTAAAAGATATCCTTTTTCTTGCTCTTGTCCATCTTTTAATAACGAATATGGTAGTCTACAAGTTCCTGCACATTTGCCTCTGTTGCCACTTCTTCCACCAATTAAACTGCTCATTAGGCATTGTCCTGAATAGCAAATACAAAGCGCACCATGAATAAATACCTCTATTTCTATATTGGTATTTTTACATATATTTTTTATTTCTTCTATTGAAAGTTCACGAGCAAGCACACATCTTGAATAACCTAGTTTTTCTATCTCTTTTACTCCATCTAGATTATATATTGTCATTTGAGTACTGCTATGAACTTCAAGCTTTGGAAATAGTTCCATTATTTTTTTAGCTAGACCTAAATCTTGCACAATTACTGCATCTATTCCACTATTGTATGCAAATTCTACTAGTTTTAAGGCTTCTTCAAATTCCTTGTTTTTTATTAATATATTTAATGTTAAATGTGTTTTTACATTACGAAGTTTTGCATATTTAATTGCCTTTACTAGCTCTTCATCTTCAAAATTTCTGCCATTAACTCTTGCATTAAATTTATCTAGCCCAAAATATACTGCATTTGCTCCATTTTGTACAGCTGAAATCAAGCACTCAAAGTCCCCTGCTGGTGATAATAACTCTATATTACTCATTTATTTCGTATCCTACTTCTTCTATTTTTTTCTTTAATACTTCATTATCTATATCCTTCGATAACTCTAAGTCTACTCTTCCAGTTTTTAAGTCTACCTCTACATTATTTACTTCTTCTAATGTTAGTAACTCTTTTTTTACAGCATTTGAACAATGTTCACATTGCATTCCTTTTACATATATTGTTTTTGTCATATTTTTCACCTCTTTTATTATTTTAAATTTTCTTAATGTCAATGCATTTGTTACAACACATATTGAACTTAAGCTCATTGCTAATGCTGCTATCATTGGGTTTAGCAATATTCCAAATGATTTATATAACACACCACACGCAAGTGGAATTCCAATAGTGTTATAGAAAAATGCCCAAAACAAATTCATTTTTATATTTTTTATAACTGCCTTACTTAACCTTAATAAGTATACTACATCTGTCAAATTACTTTTTATTAAAACAACATCTGCAGATTCTATTGCAATATCTGTTCCTGCGCCAATTGCAATTCCTACGTTTGCTCTTGAAAGTGCTGGTGAATCATTTATTCCGGTCACCTATCATTGCAACAATTTTACCTTGTTCTTGTAAACTGCGCACTTTACTTTCTTTTTCTTGTGGTAAAACTTCAGAAATAATATTATCTATTCCTACCATTTTTCCAATTGCTTGTGCTGATGTTTTATTATCTCCTGTTAGCATATATGTTTCTATTTTCAAATCTTTAAAGCCATTTATTGCTTCTATGCTTGTTTGTTTTACAGTATCTGATATTGCAATAATTCCTAGCAATTTTTCATCATCTGATACAAATATTACTGTTTTAGCTTGTTCATATAATTTTTGATATATGCCCTCTACCTCTGATAGTTCAATATTATTTTCTTTCATCAGACTTTCATTTCCAGCAAAATATGTATTGTTGTTTATGCTTGCTTTTATTCCTTTTCCTTCAATTGCTTCAAAATTTTGTGCTTCTAAAACCTCTATTTCTTTTGTTTTTTCTAATATAGCTTTTGCTATTGGGTGTTCAGATTTTGATTCTATTGCTCCTACTATTTTTAGTAGTTCGCCTTCTTTCATCTTGTTAAATACAAATATGTCATTTACTTGTGGTTTTCCTACTGTTATTGTTCCTGTCTTATCTAAAACTATTGCATTTATTGAATGTGCAAGTTCTAAACTTTCTGCTGATTTTATTAATATCCCATTTTCAGCAGCTTTTCCTGTGCCTACCATAATAGAAACAGGTGTAGCAAGTCCTAAAGCACAAGGGCAAGATATTACTAAAACTGAGATTCCAATAGAAAGTGCAAATTCAAATGGATATCCTAATAGTATCCAAATAATTGTAGCAATTACTGCAATCGTAATTACAATTGGTACAAACACCCCGACTTACTTTATCTGCTAATCTTCCAATTGGTGCTTTTGAGGCACTTGCCTCTTCCACTAATTTTATTATTTGTGATATTGTTGTATCTTCTCCTACTTTTTCTGCTCTAAATTCTATTGCTCCATTTTTGTTAATACTTCCAGAAATTACTTTACTTCCAATTTCTTTTTTTACTGGTATATGTTCTCCTGTAATTGTTGACTCATCTATATATGTTTGTCCTTTCACTATTACTCCATCTACTGCAATAGTTTCCCCTGGTTTTACAACAATTATATCTCCAACTTTTACTTCTTCTATAGGTATTTCTATTTCTTTTTGCTCTCTTAAAATTGTAACTTTTTTAGGAGTCAAATCTAATAATTTATTAATTGCATTTGAAGTTTTATCTTTTGCTTTTGTTTCTAGATATTTTCCAAAAGTTATTAATGTTAATATCATCCCAGCAGATTCAAAATATAAATTCATTGCATAACTACTTTCTCCCTGCCATATTTTATATATCGCAAATATTCCATATACAATTGAAGCAAATGAACCTATTGCAATTAGTGAATCCATATTTGGTGCTCTTTTTATTAATGCTTTAAAACCAGAAGTATAATATTTTCTATTTACATATACTATTGGTGCAACTAATATTAATTGTACAAGACTAAATAGGACTAAATTTTTATGGAATATATGTGGTAATGGTAATCCTGCCATATGTCCCATTGCAACATACATAAGTGGAATTAGAAATACAAATGATATTATAACTCTGTGCTTCATTTTATCTAGGTTGCTTTTATTTTGTCCTCCTTTTGTATTTGCATCATACCCAATACTTTGTACTGCTTTTATAATCTCTTGTTCTGTAATTATTTTTTTGTCAAAATCTACTATCATATTGTTATTTATTAAACTAACATTTACACTATTTACGCCTTTTTGTTTTGAGACTATTTTTTCTATATGATTGCTACATGCACTACATGACATGCCAATTACATTAAACTTTACTTTCAACTTTTTCCTCCTGTTTACTTCTATTATTAACTAATTTTATATTTTCTATGAATCAATGTCAATTATTAACTTACAGTTCACACAAATTTAATAATTCTATTTTATTATATTTGTTTGAAATGAGTTATTATTTATGATATATTTTATATATTAGAAATTTTTTTCATTTTCTAGTATATAGTCACTATTGACTTTTAGGTTTCGTCATTTTATTCGGAAACCCAAGTCAACCATAACAAATGGCGACTTAAGTCGCTTGTTCTAAAAAGAAAGAAGGGCTTTTATGGATCTTGATATTTATTCTCACAATTTAACAATTAACTATTCTGATGTTGATGAAAATAATCAAGTAACTAATAGAGGATTATTACGTTTATTGCAAGAAGTAGCTGGGATTCACTGTGGACTTTTAGGTTATGGAGTAAATGATACTCCTAAAACTGGTCTTGCATGGATTCTTTTAAATTGGAAACTTAAAGTTTTTACTCGTCCTAGAACTAATACTAATATTTTAATTAAAACTTGGACTAGAAAGAAAACTCCTCTTTTTATATATAGGGATTTTGAAGTTTATGATAACGATTATAATCTTGTTGCCATTGCTACATCTAAATGGGTTTTATTCAATGTAAATAATAAATCTATTAGTAGAGTTACAGATGGCGTAAACAATAGATATATTCAAGTTAATAAAGAAGTTTTTCCTGAAAAATTTGAAGAAAAGATAAAAGAACCTCTAAACTCTGAATTTGTTTTAGATTATGCTGTTCAAAGAAGAGATATTGATACAAATCATCATGTAAATAATTTATATTATTTAGATTATGCATATGAAGCCTTGCCTTTGGAAGTATTTAAGAATAATAAATTTTCAAATGTTGAAATTATGTATAAGCACCAGGCTACTCTTGGTGACACTCTTAGCCTTTTCTGTTCTCATACAAGCAATAATGAATATATAATTTCTATTAAAGATAAACTAGATGGCAAATTGCATGCTATCGTCAAGTTGTATAAATAACATTTAGAAAGCCTTCCTCTTTTAACTCAAAAGGAAGGCTATTATTATCCTTATAAATATATTCTGTATTTGCAAGGATAATAAATTACTTTGTACTCATCCAACAATTCTCGATCAGATTCTTTCAGTTTTAGAACAATAGTGGATTTACCTCTTTTATTTTTATAATGTATATCTTTTAATATATGTGCCAATGTTGATACATTATAAAACTGTCTTGTTTTAACATAATAAAAAATCGGTTTTGTATAATATCCAATTTGTTCTATATAATTCCTTTGTTGTTTGGTAAGCTTCCATTCTAAAGTTTTTATACCCTGCCGTTTCTTCTCTTCCAATTGCTTTTTGAGTTTAGAGTTTTCATGCTGTTTCTTCTTCAAAGCAGTCACTCCTCTAATTTATTTCATATAAAATATGATTGTATTAATAATAACATAATGTATGATTTATGTAAATGTTTTTTGTCAATTTTATAAACCTATTTTTAATTCATTTTGTATACCATAGTATTATGTAATTATTTATGGGAAAATTTAGGATGAATTATATTTGACATTGAGTAAAATATATGTTATTATATATTTAGCTTAAGCAAATATGTCTTTGGTCATAAGATGTCATTTTGCTAACAGTATGTGTACCGTAAATGCACATACTATTTTTTTGTAAAAAAACAAGATAGACCCGTAAAATCTATCTTGTTTCGACTATGTATTAGTCTTCTTTGCTTGTCTCTTTGGCTTCTGATTTATTATCTAAAAGAATATTTATCAATTGCCAAATTAGGTCATAAGATGTCATACACTAACCCCCTTTCTACCTTTAAGTGAAAGGTTGTTAATATTTTACAATATGTTATAAATCAAGTCAATGTTTTTTGACTAAAAAGCAATTTTGTCTCTTGGTAATTTTTTATTAAAACAATTGTATCATTGTTTAAAGTATCGATATTTGCTTGTATTATATTTTTACTTTTATTTGTCATTATACAATATACTTCATTTAAGTTCAATCTTGTATATTCTTTTGTATCTTCTACTTTCCTTACAATGTTAAAAGTTGGTCTCCATATTTAGCAGATATGCCTATATTATACAGACTAGTTTTTTTACATTCTTCAATATAATAATTATATTCTTCTTCATTTTCAGCATTTATAAAATAATAATATCTAAATACATTAGTTTCATCTTTATAATATACTCTTGATTTAAAAACTGCAATTATTTCAAATGTTGAATTCCATTTTTTCTATTTCTAACCAACCAACTATATCAGAATTTTCCTTTTGTACTTCTTTTAGTTGAAGCATGCGTTCAGTTGTTTCTTCTGTTGTTTCTTCTTCGTTTATTTTTATCTTATATAAAATCTCCTGTTGTTTCTTTTGCTTTCTACAATTTATATATTTAGATATTGCTATATATGATATAGAACATATTAATATTATTATTGCTATTATGGCAATTATTTTATTTACCTTATTTTTTTCTAGAATGTTTTGTCATTTTATCTTCCTCTATTTTAAAGAGGCAAATTTAATATGCCTCTTTAAAGATTTTATTTATTATTTTTCTTTGTAACTACTATTCCTGCCAATGATATTAAAGCAATTGCTGTAAATGTATATGCTGTTATATCTGCATTTCCTGTTTTAGGTGTCTCATCTAGTTCTTTGCTTCCATTACTTGTTTCTTCCATTGCTAATGTATATAAACTAAAATGGTCTGCTTCAAATGTTGCATAATCTTTTCCTTCTATTGTTTCTACTTTAATATCATATTTTACTTTTGTTCCATCTTCGTTTATTCTATAAACAACTAGTTTTTCTTTGTTAAAGCCTTCTGGAACTGGAATACTTATTTTTACTTTACCACTTGGTTGGATTTTAACCCCATTTGATTTTAATGTTATGTCATATAGAGTAAATTTATTTATTTTATTTCCTAATGTTGCTATTACTGTGTTATATTTTTCTCCTTCTGTTATTCTTTCTATTTCTAACGTTGTATCTTCAGGAACAACAGCTGTTGTTGTTTCTAACCTTATATCTGTATTTCTATCTACTTTAGATATTATTGCTTCATTTTCAGCTTCTTTGTTTATTATTATCATATCACAATCTTCTATATTGTCAGAACTAAAATAAATAGTATATCCATTAGTTACATTCATCCCTTCCCATTTGGCTCCTTTAGTAATTTCAATAATAGTAGGAATATCTTCATAATACTTCTGTATTTGCTTAATAATATATTCATTCAAACCTTTCTCATCTATATTATCTGGTACTTTTATAACTGGTATAAATCCTTCTTCTATTTGTCTAACATCATATAAGATACCATTTTTCATAATTCCAATTTCAAATGTTCCTCCTGTAGCTAAATAATTTCCCCCTCCTTGCCCATTATAAACATCTATAACTATTGAACTATCATTTATTAAATTTGTGTAATACTCTTTAACTGTATTCTCAAGAATAGAAGAATCAAATGAAGATAATTTTTTAATATCAATTCCATAATACTTAGGACTTTGTAATTCTAAGTTTTTAATGTATTTTTCATCTTCTATGTTGTAACCTTCTCTTTTATTATATTTAAATTTTACATATTTCTCATTATTTCCTGTATAAACATTTCCATATTGATAAATATTATCTGCAAAATTTATTACTCCAGTCCTCACAAATACTCTAGCTTCTACACCATTATATGTTTTATCTTTTAACAAAATATAATTACTCCCGTTACCATTATAATCTATAATCTCACACTGAATCTCATTACTTATTAATATTTCTTTAATTTTCTCTAATATAAAGCTTTCAGATTTTTTATATTCGCTTTCAGATATACCAAGTTCTATATTGTTTGGTATTACATTTAATATCCTCTCTGAATCAGCTTCTTCTGCTCTTACTTGATTTGTATTGAAAATTACTCCAAGTGCCAATATTCCAAATAATAATATTAGTACATTTCTTATTCTTGCTTTCATTTTCTCCTCCTTATTATATTTATTACATACTTTTTTAATCTTAAATTAATATTTCAGACCTCCTTTCAATTTTTTATATCATATCATAAATTTCTATTTTTGTACACATTTTGTGTACTTATTTTTAATTTATTTTTGTATACACTAATATTAGGTGATTATTTATGGAAAAATTGAAGATTGAAAATGTCAAGAAGAGTAATGATACAATAACTAGAACTATAAGAATAAGTGGAAAAACATTTGATAAGATTAATGAATTAGCAGAAAAAAACAATTTGAGTTTTAACAATGTTATAAATCAGATTATAGAATACGGATTGGAAAATTTAGGATAAATTATATTTGACATTGAGTAAAATATATGTTATTATTTAATTAGCATAAACAAATGCATTCTTAGTTCAGAGTTGTCATTTGTATTCAGTATGTGTATCTGTAACTACACATACTATTTTTTTGCATAAAAAACAAGATAGACTGTAACCTCTATCTTGTTTCGACTATGTAATTGCATACATTTAGTCTTCTTCCTTTTGTTCTTTTGCTTTCATAGTTTCTTCTTTTTCATTTAAAAGCATTTCTACTAATCGCAAAATTAGTTCAGAGTTTGTCATTAGTATCCCTCCCTTCTACCCTTAAGTAAAAGGTTATTAGTATTTTACAATATATTCCAAATTAGGTCAAGTTCTTTTGACTAAAAAGCAATTTTATCTCTTGTACAATAATCCATAAATTCATCAATATCATAATCAATTTTTTCCATAATAAAAAACCTTCCTTCTTTATCAGTTAATGTTTTAAATATTAAAAACATTAACCAATAAATAAGAAAAGTTTATAGGTTTAAGATTATTTCATTTATAGGTTTCTATGCAGATTTTTCACCTAATCTATATGTATTTTTATACCCTTTATAGGTTTAGTGACAATTTTTGTAAGCTGTATAATCCGCTTCTAGCCTTTATTTCACAAATTCTATGCTGTTTTTAATTCTAATCTTAATTTGTCAGCTATCATTGCTATAAATTCGCTATTAGTTGGTTTTCCTTTTGCTGCTGAAATTGTATATCCAAATATTCTCTCTACTGATGCTTGTTCTCCTCTTGACCATGCTACTTCTATTGCATGTCTTATTGCTCTTTCAACTCTACTTGGTGTTGTTTTGAATTTCTTTGCTATTTCTGGATATAATTGTTTTGTAATTTGATTTATTATATCTATATCATTTATTACCATCATAATTGCTTCTCTTAAATATTGATATCCTTTTATATGAGCTGGAACTCCAAGTTCATGTATAATATTTGTAACTAATGCCTCAAGATTATCTTCATCTTTTTTGCTTTCGTCTGATATTTCTATATATGGTACCTTTATTTCTCTATTAACAAAAGCATTTTGTGAAGGAGCTGGTCGATAATTTTTTATGTCTCTTATTCTTTTTATTAATAATTCTATGTCAAATGGTTTAACAACATAATATTCTGCTCCTAGATTAATTGCCTGTTGTGTTATTTTTGCTTGTCCTACTGCTGATAACATTATGCAAATTGGCTTTTTGCTCATATTGGCAACGGATATTTTTTCTAATACTCCTAAACCATCTAAGTATGGCATTATTACATCTAACAATACTACATCTGGTTGAGTATTAATTATCATGTCACATGCCTCTCTGCCATCTTTGGCAATGCCTATAACCTCCATATCTTGTTCTTTTTCTAAATAGCTTACTAAAGTCATTGCAAAATCTGGATTGTCATCTGCAATTAAGACTGTTATTTTTTCTTTCAAAATTATAACCCCCTAAAAATATATTTGTAAATTTTTTACAATTTGAATTATAATATGTTTTAAAAGATATTGCAATACTTTTTTGGAAATTTTTTCTAATTTTCGTCGTAAGTAGCTATATATCAATATATTTTTCTTTTAAAATATCGTATTTTATTATTTTTAAAGGATTCCTACTGTTGCTATTTGTAATTTCTTTTAAATGCTCATCCAACATTTCTATAATAATCTCTATATTTTCTAAATATTCTGTATTAATCACTTTTAAATTATTTTTATTTACATAGTAATTAAATTGTTCTATTTGATCATATGCTGTAATTATTTTTACTTGATATCCCTTTTTTTTATTTACTATTTTTGCCTTTTCTAAAGCTTTTATAGTGGCTTCTGAATATGCTCGCACAAGTCCTCCAGTCCCTAGTAAAATTCCTCCAAAATATCTTGTTACTACAACTAACACATTTGATAATCCTTTTTCTAGCACTATTTTTAGTATTGGGTTTCCAGCTGTTCCAGAAGGTTCTCCGATCATCATTAAATTTTATTGCAATTCCGCCATCTCCTGTTTCTAAAGCATATGCAAAAACATTGTGCCTTGCATCGTGGTACTTCTTTTTCATTTCTTTTATATAATTTTCTGCCTCTTCCACTGACTCTATATAAAATACATGTGCTATGAATTTAGATTTCTTTTCAACTATTTCTGCTTCTACATTATCACTTATTGTTTTAAATTCTTCCATAAGCTCTTCCTTTTTTTATTTTTTAAGAAAATTTTAGATTAGACAAATTGTAATTTGTATTAACGATTCTAGGGACAGTCCCTCTTTTGTTGGATAACAAAAGGGGACTGTCCTGAATCGTAAATGTAATCTATTTCAAAAACTGCAGGGGCAATTTTAATCGCCCGACTTTGAAGAAATCATTCTAATATTAATCTGTTTCGGGCAGACACAGGGCCTGCCCCTACATTTATAACAATTTTCATGGTGCATTTCGGGTCGTCGAGGGCGGTTACCCCTACGGTTTTTTATAATAAATTTGTTTTCGGGCGTATGCAATACGCCCCCTACAAATCCAACTTCGCACTTCACACATCTATTTTACAAATTCCAACTTAACTAATTCCCGCTGTATATCCTGTGCTCCATGCTACTTGTAAATTATATCCTCCAGTTAAACAATCTACATCTATTATCTCACCTGCAAAATATAAGCCATTTATCAATTTAGATTCCATTGTTTTTGGATTTATTTCCTTTACATTTATTCCCCCTGAGGTTACTATAGCTTCTTCTATAGGTCTTGTTCCATTTATATTAATTTTAAAATGCTTTAATTCATTTACTAATTTTTGTCTTTCCTGTTTTGTTATCTCATTTATTTTTTTGTTTTCATTTATATTTGTTTTCTCTATTATTACTGGTATCAATTTTTGTGGTAACAACTTATCCAAACTATTCTTAAACTGTTTGTTTTTTTGTTCCTCAAAGTCACGCAATATTCTTGCATCAAGTTTTTCTTCTGATAATGCTGGTTTTAAGTCTATTTCTATCTTTACTTGATTGTTTTTTAGAATTTCTTCTATATTTCTGGTTTTTACTAAATATGATGATGCTGACAAGACTATTGGACCTGATACTCCAAAATGTGTAAATAGCATTTCCCCAAAATCCTTATATACTACTTTATCGCATATATATAATTGAATTGCAACATTTCTTAAAGATAAACCTTGTAATTCTTTGCAAACTTCATCACGAGATGTAAGCGGCACTAGCGATGGCTCTATTTTAGTAATAGTGTGTCCCAAATCTTTTGCTAATTTATATCCATCCCCTGTTGAACCTGTTACAGGATAGCTTTTTCCTCCTGTTGCAAGAATTATTTTGTCTGCTTTTACCTCTTTCCTATTATCTAGTTCCACTCCTAAAACATTTTTCTCATTGTCAATAATTATTCTTTTAACATTAGAACCTGTTAATATTTGTACATTTTGTCTTTTCAATATATGTAACAAGGCATTCAAAACATCTTGGGCTCTGTCTGAAACTGGAAAAACTCTTTCTCCTCTTTCTACTTTTGTTTTTACCCCTTCATTTTCTAGTAGCTCTATTATATCTCTATTTGTAAAATTATTAAAAGCACCATAAAGGAATTTTGCATTTGTTGGAGTATTTTCCATGAATTTATCCATTTCAGCATTATTTGTTATATTGCATCTTCCTTTTCCCGTGATTAATAATTTTTTTCCACAAGAATGCATTTTTTCTATTATTGTTACTTTATCTCCATTTTTAGAAGAAGAAATAGCTGACATTAAACCAGCAGGGCCTCCTCCTATTATTATTGTATTTTTCATTAATATTTCCTTTCATATAAATTAGAATTTCACGAAGTGCGAGGTTTGAGGTGCGAAGTGTGATGTGGGAGGTGTGATTTGTAGGGGCGTATTGCATACGCCCAAAAATAAATTTGTTGCAAACGATGTAGGGGCAGGCCCTGTGTCTGCCCGAAAACGCAAAACACATTACATTTACGATTCAGGACAGTCCCCTTTTGTCATTCAACAAAAGAGGGACAGTCCCTAGAATCGTTCACACAAATTCCAATTTATCTATAATCTCGAAATTGCTTTTAAAATTCCTAGCTTTCCATATCCATATGTTAATCCACCTTGCAAAAATGCTATATATGGCGGTCTTATTGGTCCATCGCAAGAAAGCTCTATTGAAGAACCTTGTGTAAAGGCTCCTGCAGCCATTATTACTTGGTCTGTATATCCTGGCATGTCCCATGGCATAGGAACAGAGTTCGAATCTATTGGTGAGGCTGCTTGTATTCCCTGGCAGAATTTTATTAACTTTTCTCTATCATTAAATTCTATTGTTTGAACTATATCTGCTCTTTCATCATCAAATTTTGGTTCTACTTTATATCCTAATTCTTCTAACATCTTGCTTGCAAATATAGCTGTTTTTAAACTACTTGCTACAACTTGTGGTGCAAAGAATAGTCCTTGCAAAATCTGTTTATTAATTCCTAAGCTTGGTCCAACTTCCTTTCCTAAACCCGGTGCTGTTAGTCTTTCTGCCGCTAATTCCACTATATCTTTTCTTCCTGCTATATATCCTCCATTTGGAGCAATTCCTCCACCTAAATTTTTAATTAGAGAACCTACTACTACATCCGCCCCAACTTCAATTGGTTCTTTTTTAGTTACAAATTCACAATAGCAATTGTCTATCATTACAATTACATTCTTATCTATGTCTTTTATAAGTTTAATTACTTTTTCTACCTTTTCTAAGTTTATTGTCTTTCTTGTTGAATAGCCTCTAGAGCGTTGAATTTCAATTAATTTTATATTTCCCTTTTTTACTCTTTCTTCTATTGCTTTGTAATCAAAATCATTATTAATTAATTCTATTTGTTCATACTTTACACCATAGCTTTGTAATGAGCTTTTATTTTCTACTATTCCAATTACTTCGTCTAAAGTATCATATGGTTTTCCAGATATACTAATTAATGTATCATTTGGTCTTAATATTCCAAATAATAGTGTAGAAATTGCATGAGTTCCAGAAATAAATTGAGTTCTTACTAGACTATCTTCTGCCTTAAAAATTTCTGCATATATATTTTCTATTGTATCTCTTCCTATATCTCCATATCCGTACCCTGTTGTTCCGTTAAAATGCATCTCTGATAAATTATACTTTTGAAAAGCAGATAATACTTTTAAACTATTATATTCTTCTACTTCTTCTACTTCTTTAAATATAGATACCAAATCTTTTTCTACTCTTTTTGATAATTCTATTATATCTTCTTTTATTCCAAATTCTTTATACATATATTATTCTCCTTTTTATAAAGGCAAGCATTAAATTCTGCTTGCCTTTTGTTTTTTTACTAATCCTCTGATTTTTCTGTATCTTCTTTATTAATTTTACTGTCTTCCTCATCATTCTCATCATCATTATCTTCCTCTACATTATTTCTACATGCCTTTACCCATAATATTCTCTTTTCTTCATAATCTTCTATTTTATATGTTACTCTTTTTGTTTCTATTACAGGCTTTTCATCATCTGATGGAATTCTTCCAAGTAGTTCTATTAAATATCCAGATAAGGTATCATATTCTCCTTCTGGAATTTCTACTCCTAAAATTTTTCTTAAATCATGTATAGAAACACTACCACTAATTAAGAATGTGTTGTCATCTATTTTTTCAAATTCTTTCTCTTCATCGTCATATTCGTCAAATATATTACCAACAAGCTCTTCTATTATATCTTCCATTGTTACTAATCCTGCTGTTCCTCCGTATTCATCTAAAACTATAGCTAATTGATGTTTATTTTTTTGCAAGTCTCTAAATAGTTCATCTATTTGCTTGTTTTCTGATACAAAATATGGTTCTCTTATAATTTTAGATATTTTTACTTTATCTTTTTTCTTTACATTTGCTAATAAATCTTTTATAAATAGCAGACCTACAATGTTATCTATATTTTCTTCATATACTGGTATTCTGCTATATTTATATTCATCTAATTCTTTCAAGATATTATCTATATCTGAGTTTATATCTATTGCATATATATCTTTTCTGTGTATCATTATTTCAGAAACTACTTTATCGTTGAATTCAAACACATTATTAATAAGTTCTTTCTCTTCTTCTTTTATTGAACCTTTTTCTTCTCCAACATCTACCATCATTCTTATTTCTTCTTCTGTAACAGTTTCTTCATCTGTTCCAGTTATTCCAAATAATTTCGATACTCCATTTGTTGAAGCTGTAAGTAATTTTACGAATGGTGCTGTTATTATAGATATTGCTCTTACTATTCCTATTGTTCCAAAGGCTATCTTTTCACTATTTCTCATTGCCAGTCTTTTTGGTACTAATTCTCCAAATATTAATGAAAAATATGAAAGTATGATTGTAATTAAAATTATTGAGATATTTCTCCATGCCATTAATCCTAAAGGTATTAAGTTTTGTAGCATTGGTGCTAAGTCGTCAGCAAATGCATCTGCTGCAAATGCACTTGATAAGAAACCCGCAAGAGTAATTCCTATTTGTATTGTTGCCAAGAATTTACTTGGTTCTCTTAGCATCTTCTTTATTTGCTTTGCTTTTTTATTTCCTTCTTTTGCTTGTTTTTCTATTTTTGCGTCATTAAGTGATATAAATGCAATTTCTGTAGCCGCAAAAAATGCATTTATTAATATTAGTATTGCTAATACTATAATTCGTGACATTTAATAAATTCACTCTTCCCTTCTGTTTTTTTATGTTATTTTACATCAAATATTATATACGCTACTTCAAGTAATGTCAAGGAAGATGTGAGTTTCTACATTCCAGTTTTAGGTAATTTTTGAACATTTTCTTTTATTTTAATACTGCTTTTTTCTTCTTTTACTGCTAATTCTGTTTTTTTCTCTTCTTTATAAACTTCTGGTTCTTGTTCTGAATTAATTACATTTACTGTTATTTCCTCATTAAGTTCTAATTCTACCTTTATTAATTTACTATATAACTGGTATCCCTCTAAAGTTTTGGTCTCTTTAATATAATATACTCCAGGTAATAAATTATCTATTATTGCTATTCCATCTTTATTTGTAGTAATTTCTGTATAAATTTTATTCTGGTTTTTATCTAATAATTCAAATTCAACTCCTTCTAACTTTTTACCTGTTTTGTCATCTGTTTTTGTAATTATTATTTTTGTTTCATTTTTTGTATAATATACTTTTTTACTTCCATTTCCTTCTTCATATGTATATCCTGTTAGTGCATAACTTTGAAGTCCACTATCTCTACTTTCTCCATAAAACACTGGCTTTGTAGCAACTTGTGCAGATACATTAATTATAAAGTTTCCATCCTGTTTTATTTCTTGAATCGGAATAAGTATTTTAAATTTTTCTGAATTTTCAAATTCTGTTTTTTCATTATTTTTTTCATCTACTACTTTAGCTCCTTCTATGATTAAATTTTTAACATTCACTGTATATTTACTCATTGTAGTATTTGCAGTTACTTTAAATGTTTTAGAAATATATTTACCATCTAAATTATCAATTTTCCACAATTTCTCTTCTTCATTTACTGTTAACTCTGAGCTTACTTTCGTTTGATTTGAATTTCGTGCATTATTGACAATTGTTTTTAATGCATTTAGTGTTCTTTCTCCTGCCTCTCCTATTGCAGAGTATTCATTTACATCTCTATTTGTAAGCATACAGTAAACGGCTTGTTTTGTTGCTAAGTACGCTTCTTCTTCTGTATTACATCCTAATTCAGAAATACTTTTATATGGATATCCATTTATTATAGCTCTCCATACCATTACATTGTTCATTAATTTTTTTACATCTACTGTTTGTGATTTTCCAACTTCTACTCCTGGCAATTCTCTATCCATGCAATATGCTGGATATTCTTTTCCGTCTTTTTTATATACAGCTAGATGTGTATGTATCCTTAACCCTTTCCACATTAATAGTCCATCTGTTTTTTTGTTTGCATATATATATGCTGTATCTATTGGTACTACTGCCTTACTTGATATTGGTACTAGCCCTACTAAAATAATTATTATACTTATTATTGATATTAATTTTTTTCTCATTAAAATTCCTCCTTAATTTCTATTCCTTGAATACAACGCCTTTGAGTAGGCTTATTTTCTACACATGTTATTAACGTTATTTTATTCTCTTTTGTTTCCTGTAAATAACTCCAATCTGTATCTTGAATAATTGTAGTTAAAATAATTTTATATTTTTTTATACCATACCTTGTTTTGTATATTATCTCATCATTTATCTCTAGTTCCTTTAATTTTGCAAAATAATTTATTGGATAACCTCTATTGTGTGCAGCAAGTCCAACATTTCCATTAAGCATATTTGTGTTTTCAAAATGTCCCACATATTCTAGCATTACTTCTTGACTAGTTCCTTCTGAAATTGGTGCAATTAAATCAATTTTTGGTATTTCTATCTGCCAAGTTTCTTCTACTAATTCTTTTTTATCCTCTATATAATTTTTAGGTTGTATTTCTTCTTTTGTTTTACTTGTCATTTCTTCTTCTAAATTGCTTTCCGTTTTTTTATTTTTAATATTAATGTATATTGCCTGCACCTTTATATAGGAAAATTCTGCTATTGTAAAAATTAGCATTGTTATAACTAAAGAAATGACAAAAACACTACGCTTTGTATAACTAATCAGCTAAGCATCACCTCTTAATATTAAATTTTTAAATTTGGATTTTAAAAAGATATAAACTTTTTAAGAATTAAATTTTTTTAAAATTGCTAGAATGCAATTTTGATATATTTATATTAATACATTTTTTAATAAATGTAAAGTTTTTTTC
>CAKPJM010000017.1 GCA_934162625.1 uncultured Clostridia bacterium | reverse complement strand
GCCTGGTACACAGCTTACAATGAGAACTTTCCATACAGGTGGTGTAGCTGGAGGAGATATTACACAAGGTCTACCTAGGGTTGAAGAGCTATTTGAAGCTAGAAAACCAAAGGGATTAGCAGTAATCTCTGAAATAGATGGAAAAGTATCAATAGAAGAAGCTAAAAAGAGAAAAGAAGTAACAGTAACAAGCAAAGACAATTCAAAAACATATGTAATTAGCTTTGGATCTAAACTAAAAGTAAAAAACGGAGACGAAATAAAAGCAGGAGACCCAATTACAGAAGGTTCAATTAACCCTAACGAGATATTAGCTATAAAAGGACCAGAAGGAGTATACAACTACTTAACATCAGAAGTACAAAAAGTTTATAGAAACCAAGGTGTTGATATTAACGATAAGCACATTGAAGTTATAGGTAGACAAATGCTTAGAAAAATAAAAGTTGAAGACAATGGTGATACACCAATGTTTGCTGGTTCATTAGTTGATATTAACGAATTTAATGAAGAAAACGAAAAAATGATTGCAGAAGGAAAGAGACCTGCAACAGGAATAAGAGTATTATTAGGTATAACAAAAGCATCACTTGCAACAGAAAGTTTCTTATCAGCAGCATCATTCCAAGAAACAACAAGAGTATTAACAGAAGCAGCAATAAAAGGAAAAGTAGATTCATTAATGGGATTGAAAGAAAACGTAATTATAGGAAAACTAATTCCAGCAGGAACAGGAATGCAAAAATACAGAGATATAAAAATAAATACAGAAAAAGAAGAAGAACAAACAGGAGAATCTGTAGAATAATAGAAAACCTCAATAGAAATTTAAATTCTATTGAGGTTTTTTTGTTGGACAGAAAAATTGGAATTTGTAGGACTAAATTTATTTTTAGATTTGCAATAAATCCCACATACCACATCTTACCTCAATTAAACAAATTAAAAAATAAAATAATTCGCAATTTTGGTTGAAATGAAATAAATCTAATGTCAAAATTCAAAATTCTTATTGCTTTATAAAAATTCAAATGGTAGAATTAGAATAATAAAAGAAAAGATTAGGGGGAATTTTATATGAAAAAATCATCAATAGTAGTTTTAGTTTTAATTGCAATAATAATAATTGTAATTGCAATGTTTGTATCAAGTTACAATGGAATTATTGCAAAATCAGAAGAAGTTGATAATAAATTTGCTACAATTGATACACAATTACAAAGAAGAGGAGATTTAATACCAAATTTAGTTAATACAGTAAAAGGGTATGCAAAACAAGAACAAGATGTAATAAATTCAGTAACAGAAGCAAGAACAAAATTAGCAGGAGCTACAACAGTTTCAGACAAAGCAAAAGCAGATGAAGAATTAACAGGTGCGTTAAACAGATTAATGGTAGTGGTTGAAAACTATCCAGATTTAAAATCTTCACAAAATTTTATTCAACTTTCAGATGAACTAGCAGGAACAGAAAATCGTATTGCTACAGCAAGAAGAGATTATAATGAAGCTGTAAAAGAATACAATTTAAAAATAAAAAGATTTCCTACGAATATAATTGCAGGAATGTTTGGATACAGTAAAAGAGATTATTTTGAAGCCTCAGAACAAAGTAAGGAGGTTCCAAATGTTAACTTTGACTAAAAATAAAAAGTTTTTTGGACTAATAATGCTAATATTTATTATATTAGCATTTTATTATACAACATACGCTGTAGTAAGTCCTAAAACTAATTTTTATGTGAATGACTATGCAGATGTATTATCAGAAGAAACAGAAAACTATATTTTAAATTCAAATATAGAATTACAAAACAAAACAAAAGCACAAATTGTAGTTGTAACAGTTAAAAGCTTAGAAGGAAAAACATTAGAAGAATATGCAACAGAGCTATTTAGAAAATTTGGAATTGGAGATAAAGAAAAAAACAATGGTGTTTTATTATTATGCTCAACAGGGGACAGAATGTTTAGAATAGAAGTAGGTTATGGATTAGAAGGAACATTACCAGATGGAAAAACAGGAAGAATACAAGATCAATATATAATTCCATATTTAAAAAACAATAATTATGATGAAGGAATAAAAAATGGATTTAGTGCAATATTAGAAGAAGTCTGCAAAGAGTATAATATAGAAATTCAAGGAGCACAAAAATCAAAGTTAGTAAAAGATAGCTCTGATGAAGTTTTTATGATTTTAATAATAATTTCCTTAATAATATCAGCAATTATGAAATTTATTTCTAAAAATACAGTTAAATTAATTTATTTAGGTATTATATTTATTATTTCTTGGATAGTTATAAAATCTTTTAGTATTGCAATAATCATTTTGCTAATTAATATGGCAGTAGTTTTTGTTAAAGATCTTGGGGGAGATTATTACGGAGGAGGAAGTTCTTCAGGAGGAGGATTTTCTGGTGGCGGAGGGTCTTCCGGTGGCGGAGGAAGTTCGAGAAGTTTTTAACAAGTAGAATGAGAAAAAAGTTATGCAAATTGTAATTTGTTTTATTGAGGTGAGAGGTGTGATGTGGGAGGTGTGATTTGTAGGGGCGTATTGCATACGCCCAAAAATAAATTTGTTGCAAACGATGTAGGGGCAGGCCCTGTGTCTGCCCGAAAACGCAAAACACATTACATTTACGATTCAGGACAGTCCCCTTTTGTCATTCAACAAAAGAGGGACAGTCCCTAGAATCGTTCACACAAATTCCAATTTAAAAAAATAAAATAATTTATATTTTTGGTTGAAATGAGATAAATCTAATGTTACAATAAAAATGTTGTAAAATATGACAAAAAGTAAGAATGAAGAGTGGAAAATACAAAAACTATTTGAGTTTTTGGATAGGGGGATAAGAATGGAGAACATTAAAATTTTTGCCTGCAATTCGGCAGAAGAATTTACAAAAGAAATATGTGATAATTTAGGATTAGAAGTTGGAAAAAAGGATTCTTTTAAATTTGCTAACGATAATAGTTTTGTACAGTTAAAAGAAACTGTAAGAGAACAAGATGTATATATAGTTCAAACAACTGAACCACCTGTAAATGAAAGAATAATGGAATTGTTAATAACAGTAGAGGCAGCAAGAAGAGCTGGGGCAAGAAGAATAACTGCTGTATTACCATATTTTATGTATTCAAGATCTGACAAGAAAGATCAATCTAGAATTCCAGTAACAGCAAAGTTAATGGCAACATTACTAGAAGCAGCAGGGGTAGATCATGTTTTAACATGCGATTTACACAATCCAGCAATACAAGCATATTTTAATATAATATGTGATAGAGTAACAGCAAAACATTTACTAGAAAAATATTTTGAAGCTAAAAAATTAGAAAATATGGTAGTTGTAGCAACAGATGCTGGAAGTTCAAAAAAGGCATATAAATATTCAAAATATTTTGAATGTCCACTTGCCTTGATAGATAAAAGAAGAGAATCAAACAATGATAATGCAGTAGCCACAAATATAATAGGAGATATAGAAGGTAAAACAGCATTAATATTTGACGATGAAGTAAGTACAGCAGGAACATTAGTAGAGGCAGCACACATACTAGAAGCACATGGAGCAAAAGAAATTTACGCAGGTGCTACACACGGAGTATTAGTTGGACCAGCAATAGAAAGAATAGAAAAATCTCCAATAAAAGAATTAGTAGTAACAAATACTATTCCAATTGAACCAGAAAAAAGAATAGATAAAATAAAAGTTGTTTCAATTGCTCCCTTATTTGCAGAAGCAATAAAAAGATTAAATGAAGCAAGACCATTGGGAGACTTATTTGAATACGATAAATAAAATGTAAAAACGGAACTAATAGGGACAGACCCCTTTTGTTTGGATTAAAACAAAAGGGGTCTGTCCCTATTAGTTCCGTTTTATGCTCTTTTTTGCCTAAAACACTTGACTTTTATGCAAAAATGGTGTAAAGTAATATAGCATTACGTTTTTAAACAATAAGATTTAGAAAAACACCAATGAAAAGTGGGAAATATAAGTATCCCTAGAAGAAAATTAAAGGAATAGTAATATGGAGAAAAATGTTGAAATAAGCATGCTTTGTCAAATATATGGCAAGTTATTAACTAAAAAGCAATTAGGAATTTTACAAGATTACTATGACAAAGATTTATCTTTATCCGAAATAGCTCAGAATCAAGAGATTACAAGACAAGCGGTTAGAGATATAATAAAGAAGGGAGAGAGTAAACTTTTCGAATTGGAAGAAAAGCTTGAAATTATGAAAAAGACATTTAAACAAGAAGAAAAAATTGCAATTATATTATCAGAGCTTACAAAAATTCAAAAAAGAAGTACAGACAAACAAGTTGCACAAATTTTAACACACGTAAAAAAAGAATTAAACTGTTTAGTATAGAGTATTGACGAAAATTAAAACAAATTAGAAGCGAGTATAACAAAGCAGTCAAACTAAAAATTTTGAAATCGTACAAGGGTACATTGAAAATTTTTATGTGAAGGCTAACACAGTTAGACAAAGCTGATAATTCGTTTGGAGGTGTAATATGGCATTTGAAGGATTATCCTCAAGACTACAAGCAATTACAAGAAAGCTTGGTGGAAAAGCAAGAATTACAGAATCAGATTTAAAAGAAGTTATGAGAGAAGTAAAACTTGCTCTTTTAGAAGCAGATGTAAATTATAAAATTGTAAAAGACTTTGTAAGTACAGTTCAAGAAAAAGCTTTAGGCCAAGATGTATTAAAATCACTTACTCCGGGTCAACAAGTTATAAAAATTGTAAGGGACGAAATGACAGAACTTTTGGGAGGAACTTTAAGCAAAATTAATTTTACACCAAATCCTCCAACAGTAATAATGTTAGTAGGACTTCAGGGTTCTGGAAAAACAACAACTGCAGGAAAACTTGCAAATCTTTTAAGAAAACAGGGTAAAAAGCCATTACTTGTTGCATGTGATGTGTATAGACCAGCAGCTATTAAACAATTACAAGTAGTTGGTAATCAATTAAATATACCTGTTTTTGCAAATGAAAATACAAAGGATGTTGTTTTAATTGCAAAACAAGCAATGTCTCAGGCAATGTCAAAATTGAATGATGTAGTTATACTAGATACAGCAGGAAGACTTCATATAGATGAAGAATTAATGCAAGAATTAAAAAATGTTAAATCAAATGTAAAACCACATGAAATATTATTAGTTGTAGATTCTATGACAGGTCAAGATGCAGTTAATGTAGCACAAAGTTTTAACGAAAATCTTGGAATAGATGGAATTATACTTACAAAATTAGATGGGGATACTCGTGGTGGTGCAGCACTTTCAGTTAAAAAAGTTACTGGAAGACCAATAAAGTTTGCAGCAACAGGAGAAAAACTTAGTGATATAGAAGAATTCCATCCAGATAGAATGACATCTAGAATACTTGGAATGGGAGATATGCTTTCTGTAATAGAAAAAGCAGAAGAGGCATTTGATTTAGAAGAGGCAGAAAAACTTGAAAAGAAATTAAAAAAGCAAGAATTTGACTTGGATGATTATTTAGCTCAATTAAGACAAATGAAAAAAATGGGTTCATTCTCATCAATCTTAAAAATGATTCCAGGTATGAATAAATTTGGAGATATAAAAGTTGATGACAAAGAATTTGTAAAAATTGAAGCTATAATATGTTCAATGACAAAAAAAGAAAAACAAAATACAAAATTATTAAATGCAAGTAGAAGACAGAGAATTGCAAAGCGGAAGTGGAACACAAGTATCAGATATAAATAAGTTTATGAGTTCATATGAAATGACAAGAAAGTTAATGAAAAAAATGCAGTCTAATAAAGGCGGAATGAAAAACATGATGAAAAATTTAGATGTAAATTCATTAAAAGGCATGAAATTCTAAAATAGTTTTTAATTTTTTAAATTTTAATATAAATATAAGAAGTTGGTATGAAATGCTTTGAAACTTAAACTAATCACAGGATTTATTAGTGAATAATGAAAAGTGAAGAGCAAAAATACAAAATACTTCGAATTTTGAAAAGGAGGAAGAAAAAATGGTAAAAATAAGATTACAAAGAGCAGGAAAAAAGAAAGCACCTTTTTATCACATCGTTGTTGCTGATTCTAGATCACCAAGAGATGGAAAAATAATTGAAAAGATAGGAACATATAATCCTATGGTAGAACCATCTGAATTAAAATTAGACAAAGAAAAAGTTGCAGAATGGATAAAAAATGGAGCAAAACCAACAGATACAGTAAAACGTTTAATCGAAAAGGAGGCTTAATTTATGAAAGACTCATTGGAGGCAATAATTACTAGTTTGGTAAATGATCCATCATCTGTTTCAATTAATGAAGTAGATGGGGAAAAAGCAATTATCTTTGAAGTTAAAGTTGCAAATAGCGATATGGGAAGGGTAATTGGCAGAGAAGGAAAAATGGCAAAAGCTATTAGAACAATAATGAAAGCATTAGCTACTAAAGAAGGAAAAAAGGTTAATGTAGAATTTATTGATTAGGTATATAAATATGGAAGAATATTTTGAAATAGGTCAAATAGTTAATACATCTGGATTAAACGGTGTTGTAAAAGTAAAACCATTTACAGATGATATTACGAAGTTTAGTAATTTTAAAACGATATATATATCAATAAAAAAGGATTTAAAAGAATTTGAAATAGAACATGTAAGGTTTAGCAAGAATATGGTATTCCTAAAATTAAAAGGAATAGATACTATAGAACAAGCTGAAAATTACCGAAATCTTTATTTAAAAATAAAAAGAAATAAAGAAGAAAAACTAGAAAAAGATTTTTATTATGTAGTAGATATCATTGGATGTAAAGCTATTACAGATGAAGGAAAAGAATTAGGAAGCATAGTAGATGTCTTTTCAACAGGAAGTAATGATATATATGTTGTGAAAGATGAATTAGGTAAACAGATTTTATTACCAGCAATAAAGGATGTAATAAAAAATGTGGATATAAAAAATAAAGTGATAACTGTTCATTTATTGGAAGGGTTACTATGAAAATAGACATACTTACTCTTTTTCCAGAAATGTTTTCTAGTCTAAATGAAAGCATAGTAGGAAGAGCAATAGAAAAAAAAATAATAGAAATTAATGCAATAAATATTAGAGATTTTTCTAAAGATAAGCATAAAAAGGTAGACGATACACCTTATGGTGGCGGAGCAGGAATGGTAATTAAGCCGGATGTTGTGTATGATGCATTTAACTCTATTAAAAAAGAAAATGCTAAAACAATATATTTGTCGCCACAGGGGAAAGTTCTGAATCAAAAAAAAGTAAAAGAATTAGCTACAGAAGCACATCTTATATTATTATGTGGTCATTACGAAGGTATTGACCAAAGAGTATTAGATGAGATTGTAGATGAGGAAATATCAATTGGAGATTATGTTTTAACAGGTGGAGAGCTACCAGCTATGGTACTAATAGATTCAGTATCTAGATATGTAGAAGGAGTAATTAGTAGTGAGTCCACAGAAGAAGAATCTTTTTCAAATGGACTTTTAGAATATCCACAATATACAAGACCAGAAAAATTTTTAAATATAAATGTACCAGAAGTTTTAAAATCTCGGAAATCATAAAGAGATTGAAAAATGGAGGAAAGAAAAATCCATAGAAATAACAAAACAAAAAAGACCAGATTTATTAAGAAAGGAGAATATATAATGGACATTATAAAATCAATAGAGCATGAGCAAATGAAAAATAAAATTCCATTGCTAAAAGTTGGAGATACTGTAAAAGTTCATGTTAGAGTAAAAGAAGGAAACAGAGAGAGAATCCAAGTTTTCGAAGGAATAATAATTAAAAAACAAGGTGGAGGAGTAAATGCAACATTTACAGTAAGAAAAACTTCTTACGGAGTAGGTGTTGAAAAAACATTCTTAATTCATTCACCAGCAGTTGAAAAAGTTGAGGTAGTTAGAGTTGGTAAAGCAAGAAGAGCAAAACTTTATTATTTAAGAGATAGACTTGGAAAATCTGCTAAGACTAAAGAAAAAGTAGGTGCAAGAATTGAAACTAAAGAAGTTACAATCAAAGAAGAATTGGCAGAAGCACCAGCTGTAGAAGAAGCACCAGCAGAAGCTACAGAAACAGTTGAAGAAACAAAAGCAGAATAATATATTAATATTAAAAAGCATTCTAATTTATGAATGCTTTTTTTTATGTATATGAAAATCGAAGATTTTTGCGTATATAACAGGCTTAGATTTCCATAGCTCTGCCCGAGCAAAGCGAGTGGCATCAAAATGCCTTTCTTATTTTGTTAAAAGCCTAATATTACAAAAACGTTACAACAATATGAAAAGAAAACAACATTTCTTTTAAAAGGTTTAAATTTATTCATATATATGATATTATTTTATTGTAATAAATAGGGGTGATAGAATGAAGACAAATGAAAATTCTAAAAAATTTGTGTCGAAAATTGTTATTGTTTTGTTAGCAATAATAACACTTAATTATACTAATGTATTTGCAACAAATGAATTAGAACTAGGAGAAAAATCAGCAGAATACAAAAAGTGGGAAAATTTATCTGAAGAAGAAAGAAAAAATTCAATTGAACCAGCATATTATGAAATCGACTTAAAAAAAAGCATAAAAAGATCTAATTACAAAGCTATGTTAGCAAGCCGTGAAAATATTTTAGGAGATTCATATGATTTAAGGGAATCTAGTAAAAATCTTAATGGAATAAAAATAATAAATAAAAACCAGTATACTACAGGAGCATGTTGGGCATTTTCTTCTACTAGTGTATTAGAAACTAGTTTGGCAAAACAGAAATCAGAAAGTATTGAATATTCACCAATACATATGGAATATATATCAGCAAAAATGTTTAATAGAGAATTTGGAAATGGTGGAAATGGCTATCTAGCTACTGCCTATTGCACAAGTGGAAAAGGACCCGTATTAGAAGAGAGTATGAAATTTGAGGACTATTACAATACGGAAGAATATAAATTGACTCCTATAGATGATATAACAGACCCAAAAGCAGAAATTAAAGCAAAAATAAATGATGTTACATTTTTCCCAAGCATAAGTAAAAGATATGAAAATGGTAGTATAAAATACTACAAAGGTGACGGGAAAACAGAATATACAGCTGAAGAAGTAAAAGCAATTAGAAATCTTATAAAACAACATATAAAAGAAGATGGAGCAATATCAGCAGTAATGTATTCAGATATAAAAATAGACCAAAATGGAACATACAACACGTCATATTATAATCAAGAAAATTCTGCCTATTTTTGTAACAATGCAGAGAAAATAAATCATGCTATTACTATAGTAGGATGGGATGACACTTATAAAACAACAAATTTTAAGGAGGGCTGTCAACCATCATCACCAGGAGCTTATATAATTTTAAATTCTTATGGAACTGATTTTGGAGAAAATGGATATATGTATGTATCTTATGAAGACATATTTATAGAGTCATCTTTATATGGTATTGACAATTTAGAAAGTATCATAGATTATGATAAAATCTATCAGTATGATGAACTAGGAGCAAATCTACCACTTAGTTCTGGAGGAGAGGCTATATATGGTGGCGTTAAATTTACAAGAGATAACAAAAATGGAAAAATAGAATATTTAAACGAAATTGGAATATATCTTTTAGATGCAGAAGGAATAGAAATATATCTAAATGGAGCTGATGATGAGCTTAATAATTCAGAATTAGTTTATTCTTCAGAAAATGCTCTAGAAGCTGGATATCATTGCATAAAACTTCCTAATCCAAAAAAGCTAACAGGGGAAAAATTTGCAATAAAAGTTAAATATACAAATGCTAAAGGGGCATCTTTGCCAACAGAATGCAATCTTAAAGATACAGGAATTACTTTTATAAGCAATTTCTATAATAATGCGAAAAGTGGCAAATTACGAAGCTTTTACTCAAATGATGGAATAAACTGGAATGACATTAATGGAACAAAAGTAGGACTAACAGGGACTTTAGAAAATACAGATGTAACAGGGACTTTAGAAAATACAGATGTATGTATAAAAGCTTTTACTAGTTTTGTTGATGCTTCAGCAGAAATACCAGTAACAGGAATTGAACTAAATAATAGTACAGTAAGTGTAGAAGAGGGAAGTACGGTTACTTTATTAGAAACTGTAAAACCAAGTACAGCAACAAATAAGAATGTAACATGGAGTAGTGCAAATGAAGATGTAGCAACAGTAAATGGTGGAGTGGTAACAGCAAAGAAGAAAGGAACAACAACAATAACAGTAACAACAGAGGATGGCGGAAAAACTGCAAGTTGTGAAGTTACAGTAAATGAAAAAAAACAAGAAATAATAGCTGTTCAATCAATTAGTCTTGATAAACAGGAAATATCATTAGGTGTAGGAAAAACAGGAAGACTAGTAGAAAAAATAATCCCAAGTACAGCAACAAATAAGAATGTAACATGGAGTAGTGCAAATGAAGATGTAGCAACAGTAAATGGTGGAGTGGTAACAGCAAAGAAGAAAGGAACAACAACAATAACAGTAACAACAGAAGATGGTGGAAAAATTGCAAGCTGTAAAATAAATGTAACAAAAGAAGAGACAATTGTCCATGTAGAGAAAATTGAATTAAATAAAACTCAAAAGACAGTACAAGTTGGAGATACAACTAACTTAATAGTAAGTTTCACACCAAGCAATGCTAGTAATAAAAATATAAAATGGGAAAGCTCAGATACATCTGTGGCAACAATTACAGAAGCGGGTGTGATAACTGCTGTTAAAGAAGGAAAAACTATAATAAAAGCAATAAGCGAGGATGGAGATAAACAAGCAACATGTGAACTAACAGTTACAAAGAAAACGAATACAGATGATGATATATATAAAGGAGATAAAACAGTTAAGCCTGATAGCAGTGCTGATGGCACTGTAGCCAACAAAAAATTTCCAAATGCAGGAATAAAAATTACTTTTGTAATTATATTAATAGGAACAATGTCAATTGTTATATTGAAATTTATTAAATATAGAACCCTAAAAGACATTAAATAAAAAGAAACCTCGTATGAGGTTTCTTTTTTAACTGTCAAGCCTATATAGACAAGAACAAAGCGACTTTAAGCCGTTTTGTTCTTTAATAATTATTTATTTTTAGTATTTTCATTATAATGTTTTAATTTTTCGTATGCTAAATATTTAATAGTTCCAGCAGGAAACTTTCCGCTTTTGTTCTTCTTTCCAGCAGGTACACCGGTCAAAATTTCTATTCCTTCATCTAGTGTAGAAATTGCATATATATGAAATTCTCCAGATTTTACACTCTCTATAACTTCATCAGATAAATTTAAGTTTCTAACATTTTGTATAGGTATTATAACTCCATGACTTCCATCTAAACCTCTATCTTTACAAACTTGATAGAAACCTTCTATCTTTTCATTAACTCCACCAATTGGTTGGATAAATCCTTTTTGGTTTACAGACCCAGTAACTGCAATCGCTTGGTTAATAGGAATTTCAGACAGACTAGAAAGTATAGCATATGCTTCGGTGCTAGATGCACTATCACCATCAACGCCGTTATATAATTGTTCAAAACATAAACTTGCATTAAGAGATAAAGGAAAATCCTGAGCAAAAGTTTCACCTAAATATCCAGAAAGTATTAATACACCTTTTGAATGTGTAGGACCAGACATTTCTGCTTCACGTTCTATGTTTATAATACCTTCTTTTCCCATATAAGTATTAGCTGTTATTCTTGCAGGCTTTCCAAAACTATAATCTCCAATGGTCATAACAGTAAGGCCATTTATAACACCAACTTCAAATCCAGATGTTGTAATTAGAAGGGTGTTTTCTTTAATCATTTCTAAATATCTTGAATCGTATTTTTTTATTCTATCAATTCTTTCAGCAAGTGTTTTATCAATGAAATCTTGTGTAACTATTCTTTTTCTAGAAAGTCTTGCCCAAGTTGAAGATTCTGCAACTATTTCACCTATTTCATTGAATTTTGTAGACAATTTAGTTTTATCATCTGATATCCTAGAAGCAAATTCTACAACTCTTGCCATTGCTCCTTTGTCTAAAGGAAGCATGCCTTCTTTTTTTGAAAAACTGTGAACAAAGTTGGCAAGTTTTAACATATTAGCATCTGTTCTAGGTGCAGATTCTTCAAATTCAGACTTTATTTTAAATAATTTTTTAAATTCTGGATCTAGAGCAAGCAACGCATGGTAAATTTCAGAATCACCCAATAATAAAACTTTTACATTTAAAGGAATTGGTTCTGGCTTTAAAGAAATCATTACCATATATGAACGTTGTTCCATATTATTTTCTATATTTAATTCTTTAACAAGCAATGCCTTCTTTAAAGTATCATAGCATATTTGGTTTGCTAATAAATCGCTTGCTTGAAGAATGATATACCCTCCATTTGCTTTATGCAAAAGACCGGGTTTAAGCATAGTAAAATCAGTTTTTAGCATACCATATTGATTTTCATATTCTAGTTTACCAAACAAATTATGGTACTGATAATTTGAATCCATAATTACAGGAGCACCTTCAAGATTACTATTATCTACAAATAAATTTACTCTGTAATTAAGCCATGGCTTAATAGATTCTTCTTTTTGAACCTGCTTTTTATTACTTAAAGTATCTTCATTTATAAAAAGATTAATATTTTTTAATATATCGTTTTTTACATTATCTAAAAAATAGACTACTTTTTTAGATTTTTTGTATTTTGCTTTTAATGGATTTATATGACTGTTAATAGTTATAAGAGCTATATTAGATTGCCATTCTTCAATTTTTTGATTGTTTGCTTTTTCTAAAGTTTTAATTTGATTAATTGCTTCAATAATTTGAGACTGAACAACAGATGAGTTTTCCTCAAAGACCTTTTTTGTTTTATCATCTAGTTTGTCAAATTCTTCTTCCTCTAAAGCTTTACCGTCTATTACAGGCATCATATAAACTCCACTTTGAGTAGCTTTAACTTGAAAACCACTCTTCAAAGAAGTTTTATTTAGTTTAGCTAGTAAATCATTTTTTTTCTTTTCAAATTCACTTTGCATTAAATTTTTTTGCTTTTCAAAGTCATCATTTTTAAAAGTAAGTTTTATATCATTTTTAACATCTGTTATAAAGAAGTCCATGTCATTTTTGAAGTCTCTTCCTGAACTAGCAGGTAAAGAAACGGCAATAGGTTCATTAGGGTCATCAAAATTATATATATAGCACCAATCATCTGGGACTTTTTTCTTAGATGCAAGTTTAGTAATATATTTTTTTGCATACATTGTTTTTCCTACACCAGAAGGACCCTCTATATATAAATTGTATCCTTTTGAATCAACATTTAATCCAAATTCTAAAGCCTTAATTCCTCTATCTTGTCCATAAATTGCATCTGTTCCATCTAATTCATCTGTTGTTTCGAATTTAAAAATATTTGGATTACAAACATTTTTTAAATCCTTATAACTTAATTCATTTTTTTTCATCTGTATCTCCTTTCAATTTTACATTTGTATGTTGATAACTGTAGGAAGGTATTCCTACGATGTTAATTTAGCTGTTTTGTCATTATAATAGCATCATCAGTATTATTATAATATTTTTTTCTTAATCCTACTTTTTTAAAATCAAATTTTTCATATAATTTTTGAGCAGTAGTGTTATTAGAATTTACTTCTAATGTTAAACTTTTTATATTTTTATCAAATTTTGAAATTTCTATTAATTTAGAAAGAATTGCACTTCCAATTCCATTATTTCTTTGAGCTTTTTTTACCACAATATCAGTTATATGAATATCATCTACAGCTTTCCAAATTCCACCAAATCCTACAATAGTGTTATCAAATCTAGCTACTATATATTTTGAATTAGGATTTTGAAGTTCACTTTTTAATGTGTTAACAGACCAAAAATCATCAAAGTCACTAATAAGAATATCTTGGATGGTTTCCAAATCTAGTAATGTCATTTCAGAGAGTTCTAAATTATCCATTAGATTGTCTCATCCTTTCTGCTTGGGATTTTCTTAAATATAATGGAACAATAGAATCTGCTGTTTCTGTATTATTACATTTAAATTTAGTATATGCACATTTAGCAATATTTTTAGAATGTATGATATTTTCGTAATTAAAATCATTAAAATTAAGCAAATCTTTATGAAGAATTGCTCCATCACCAACAAAAAACATATCACCATACTTTTTTACAATTTCTAATGCATTATTTATATCATCTGCAATATAATCATTCAATAACTTGTAGTTTTTATCAAATATTCCACAGTACACTTGATTATTCCTAGCATCTATTAAAGAGCAAATGTTTCTGTTTTCAGAAACCACATTATATGCTAAGGCTTCTAATGAGGATACACTTACAACTGGTATATTCAAAGATTGTGCCATTGCCTTTACTGTTGAAATTCCAATTCTTATTCCAGTAAAAGAACCGAGGGCCAACGTCACAAGCAATTAAATTTATATCACAAAGTTTTATATTTGTATCTTTTAATAACTCATCAATTAAAGGAACTAAAGTTTCAGAATGTGTCTTTGGAATATCTATATTTAATTCTTTTATGCAATTATCATCTTCAGATATGGCTACTGTAGCAATATTGCTAGAGGTTGATAAACTTAAAATTTTCATAATTCAAGCTCCTTAATTACATTTTGTAATCTTTCTCCATAGGCTTTAAAATTTAAGTACCTAATAGATTCATTTTCATTATCTTTTGAAAAGCTTATCTTAATATAATTTTTAGGCAAAATATCTTCTATTAATTCTCCCCATTCTATAACGCAAATTCCATTTGTGAAATATTCCATACCACCTATTGCATAAAACTCACCCATATCAGCTAATCTGTATACATCCAGATGATAAATATTGGTGTTGTCTTTAGAATGCTCATTTACTATTGTAAATGTAGGACTAGAAATTTCATCTTCTAATCCCCAAAAAGAGAGAAAACCCTCAGTAAATTTAGTTTTACCAGAACCTAAATCCCCAGATAAAACAACAATATCGCCTGTTTCTAGTTTACTTGCAAGGGCAGTAGCTATTTTTTTTGTTTCTTCTTCATTATGTGATATATATTCAAACATAAATTCACCTTTTATATTAATTCTACCCATATTTTATATTAGTTATTTTCATTTGTAAACATTAATTGAAAAAAAGTTGAAGAAAATTTTGAAAAAAATTTAAAAATAGTATTGACAAATTTAAATACCTAGTTTATAATCTATAAACGTAGCAGGGAAATGCAGGTGTAGTTCAATGGTAGAACCTCAGCCTTCCAAGCTGATGACGTGGGTTCGATTCCCACTACCTGCTCCAAATATTAAAACCTTATAACTACTGAAGTATCAGTAGTTATAAGGTTTTTTGCTTATTAAAAGTATGCAATGGGTATGCAATAGCTTAATAAGAAGACTAGTTTCTTGTACAGAAAAACAACAATGTACACATTTATAATTGAACACATATGGGGAGATATAAAAACAATTGCAGATAATAAGAATATATCAGAACTAGAAGTATTACTGAATCCAGATAACCCTAATGAATACTATGTTAATATAAAACAATTAAAACAATACATTGGAAATTAAAGGAAAAATAAATTTAAGTAATTAATTTGTAATAAAAATGTAACAAAACGAAATTCCTTAGAAGGGTGCGAGAAAGGAAATAATTTCAACAAATACTGTTGCAATTGCAACAGTATTTACTTTTTTTAGATATATAATAATAAGCACATAAGGGGGAATTAGGAATGAAAATTATAAAAAGAGATGGAACAATAGTTGATTATGATCCACAAAAAATAAGAGTAGCAATAGAAAAAGCTAATAATGAAGTTTCTAGAAGAGAAAGAGCTATTAAAGAAGATATTAAGAGTATAATAGCTTATATAGAAGAATTAAATAAGCCAAGAATATTGGTAGAAGATATACAAGATATAATTGAAAAAAAGTTAATGGAATTAGGTAAATATGAGCTTGCAAAAAAATATATTACATATCGTTATACAAGAGCTTTAGTAAGAAGAGCAAATACAACAGATCAATCAATAAAAGAACTTATTGATGGAGAAAGCGAATATTGGAATACTGAAAACTCAAATAAAAATTCGAAAATAGTAACAACTCAAAGAGACTATTTGGCAGGAATCACAAGTACAGATATTACTAGAAGATTCTTGCTTCCTGAAGATATTGTAAAAGCTCATGATGAAGGAATAATACATTTTCATGATGCAGACTATTTTGCACAAAATGCATTGCATAATTGCGACCTTATAAACCTAGAAGATATGTTGCAAAATGGAACTAACATAAATGGAGTAATGATTGAAAAGCCACATAGATTTTTAACAGCAATGACAATAGCAACTCAAATTATAACAGCAGTAACTTCTAGCCAATATGGTGGGGCAACAGTAACAATGACACATTTGGCTCCATTTGTAAGGGACAGCTATAATTCATATTTAAAGAAATATGAAGAAAGAAAGTTATCAAAAGAGCAATGTGAAAAATTTGCAAAAGAAGATGTTAAAAAAGAAATAAAAGATGGTGTGCAAACATTCCAATACCAAGTAAATTCAATGACAACTACAAACGGACAAGCTCCATTCTTAAGTGTATGCTTGTACTTAGGAGAAACAACAGAGTATAAAGAGGAATTGGCATTAATAATAGAAGAAATGCTAAAGCAAAGAATAAAAGGAATGAAAAATGAAAAAGGAGTTTATATAACTCCAGCATTTCCAAAATTGCTTTATGTGCTAGAAGAAGATAATATTCACAAAAACAGTAAATATTGGTACTTAACAGAACTTGCAGCAGAATGTACAGCAAAAAGAATGGTTCCAGATTATATATCAGAAAAGAAAATGCTAGAATTAAAAGTAGATAAAAATGGAAATGGAAATTGCTATCCATGTATGGGATGCCGTTCTTTCTTAACACCTTATGTGGATCCAAAAACAAATAAACCAAAATATTATGGTAGATTTAATCAAGGTGTTGTTACTATAAATCTAGTTGATGTTGCTTTATCTTCAGGTGGAGAAGCAGATGAATTTTGGAAAATATATGAAGAAAGATTGGAACTTTGCCACAAAGCATTAAAGCTAAGACATGAAAGATTAGCTAAGGCAACAAGTGATGTCGCTCCAATACTATGGCAATATGGTGCATTAGCAAGGTTAGAAAAAGGTGAAAGTATTCATCCATTATTGCATGATGGATATTCTACAATTTCTTTAGGATATGCAGGATTATATGAATGTGTTAAATATATGACTGGAAGTAGTCACACAGATAATGGAAAAGGAAAAGAATTTGCTTTAGAAGTTATGCAAAAATTAAATGATAAATGCTCAGAGTGGAAAAAAGTAGAAAATATTGATTATAGTGTTTATGGCACACCAATTGAATCTACAACATATAAATTTGCAAAATGTCTAAAAAAGAGATTTGGAACAATAGAAGGAATTACAGACAGAGGATATATAACAAATTCTTATCATGTACCAGTATTTGAAGAAATAGACGCATTTTCTAAATTAAAATTAGAGAGTGAATTCCAAACATTAAGTCCAGGTGGAGCAATATCTTACATAGAAACACCTAACTTACAAGATAACTTAGAAGTTATTATACAAATTATTAGATTTATATATGACAATATTATGTATGCGGAATTAAATACAAAATCAGATTATTGTCAAGAATGCGGATACACAGGAGAAATACTAATTGATGATAATTTAGAATGGTATTGCCCAAATTGTGGAAATAGAGATCATAATAAACTAAATGTAGCAAGAAGAACATGTGGATACATAGGAACTAATTTCTGGAATAAAGGAAGAACACAAGAAATTAAGGAAAGAGTGTTACACATAGATAACAAAGATGATGAATAAAGGACTGATATAAATGAGATATAATAAAATTAGAAAAATGGATATTTCAGATGGACCAGGAGTAAGAGTGTCTATATTTATGCAAGGATGTGCATTTAATTGCGAAAAATGTTTCAACCCAGAAACACATGATTTTAAAGGTGGAAAAGAATTTAATGATGAAACAATAGATAGAGTGTTAAAATTATGCGAGAATGAAAACATAGAAGGACTATCAATTCTAGGTGGAGAGCCAATGCATCCACAAAATATAGGAGGAACAACAAAACTTGCAAAAGCATTTAAGGAAAAGTTCCCAAATAAAAATATATGGGCATGGACAGGCTTCCAATTCGATAAAAATTTAAAAGATACAGAAGTTGTAAAATACATTGATGTATTAGTAGATGGACAGTACATAGATGCATTGCATAATCCTACATTACATTGGAAAGGCTCTTCTAATCAAAGAGTAATAGACGTACAGAAAAGTTTAAAAGACAATAAAATCTCAATTATAGAATAAATTTTACTATTTTCATTGATTTTTAAACCTTAATAATATACAATTTTCTTAAATTAGATTGAATGAGGTATTTTCTATGGGAAGGAAAAGAAAAATTGTAAAAATAGATAATATAGGATTGAAAAGGCTACGTATTAGTATGGGCGTAGGCTTTTTAATCCTTATTTTGTTAATATTAAGAATAGGCTTTTTGCAATTCGTACAAGGGGCTGAACTAAAGGAAGAAGCTGTAAGAAGACAGCTATCTAGTAAAACAATAACACCAAATAGAGGTACAATTTACGATTCTACAGGGAAAGCTCTTGCAATAAGTGCTAGTGTTGATACTGTTTCTGTAAATCCTTCTGGAGTAAAGTACTCTAATGGAGATGAAGTTAATAAAGAAATTTTAGCACATGCTTTTAGTGATATTTTCGAATTGGATTATACAGAAACTTTAGAAAAATTAAATACAAAAACTTCATCTTTTGTAATTGCATCTAAAGTAGAAAATGATAAAATAACTAAATTACAAGATTGGATGAAAGAAAACAAAGTAAAATCTGGAATAGATATTAAAGAAGATATAAAAAGATATTATCCATATAATAACTTAGCTTCTAATTTAATTGGATTTACAGGAGCAGAAAACACAGGAAGAATGGGACTAGAATTTACACTAGATGATATACTTTCGCGGAACACCTGGCAAAGTACTAGCTTCAACAGATTCAATTAATGGGGAAATTCCAAATGGACAAAAATCTTATGTTGCAGCCAAAAATGGAAATGATGTTACACTTACTATAGATGTAAATATTCAATCAATAGCAGAAAAATATCTTTCTCAGGCAGTAACGGATAATAAAGCAGATAGTGGGAATGTTATTATTATGAATCCATCTAATGGAGATGTTCTAGCAATGGCAACATATCCTAGTTATAATTTAAATGAGCCATACACAATAAATACAGCAGAACTAAAAGATAAATGGGATAGTTTATCAACTGAAGAAAAAAGTAATAGTTTATATAATATGTGGAATAATTCGGCAGTACAAAAAACATATGAACCAGGATCAACATTTAAAATTATTACAGCAGCAGCTGGACTAGAAGAGGGCATTGTTACAACAGATAATCACTCAGACTTTTATTGCTCTGGCTCTGAAAATGTATCTGGAATAGAAATGAGATGCTGGAAATATTACGACCCACATGGATCACAAAGTTTAAGAGAAGCATTAGCTAATTCATGTAACCCTGCATTTATACAACTAGGGCAAAAAATAGGTGCACGTACATTGTATAAATATTATAGAGGATTTGGACTATTTAATACTACTAATCCATATTTTTATGGTGAATCAAATAGTGTATTTTTTGATGAAAATAATATAAATGAATTTAACCTAGCAACAATGTCTTTTGGGCAAAGATTTACTATCACACCAATTCAATTAATAACTGCGGTGTCTTCAATAGCAAATGAAGGTGTGCTATGCAAGCCTCGCATAGTTAAAGAAATTAAAAATACTGATACCAATGCTATAACCACAGTTGAACCAGAAAAAGTAAGACAAGTTGTATCTAAGGAAACAGCAGAAAAAATGATGGACATGCTAGAATATGTAGTAAATGATGGAACAGGCAAGTACGCTAAAATAAAAGGCTATTCAATAGGAGGAAAAACTGGTACATCAGAACCTCTTTCAGGTAGTGAAGACCAAGGTTATGTAGCATCATTTATTGCAATGTCACCTACAGTTAATACTCAAGTGGTTGTTTTAGTTACAATATATAACCCTAAAGGAGATAGTCACCAAGGTAGCCAAGTAGCAGGCCCAGTAGTTAAACAAATACTATCAGAAGTGTTGCCATATATAGGAGTTGCAACTGAGGGCGATAGCAACACAACAAAGGAAACTACACTAAAAAGTAACTTACTTCCTGATGTAAGAAATAAAACTATAGAAGAAGCTACCGAATCATTAAAATCAGCAGGATTTAAGGTAAAAATAACAGGTGACGAGGATGCTAAAACTACTTTAGTTGTAGATCAAGTGCCAAAACCAGGGGTGACTTTATTAGAAAATTCAATTATATATTTATATACAGACAATAATAATATAAGATTACAGGCAACTGTTCCAAATTTAAAGGGAATGTCTTCTGCACAAGTAGTAAATTCTATACAAGCAGCAAATTTAAATGTAATAATAGATGGAAGTGGTACAGTAGTAAACCAAAATGTACCATCAGGAAAAGAAGTAGAACAAGGAACTGCTGTTACTGTTACAATGCAGACTGAAACAGCGACAGGTTATTAAAGAAAAAAGTAATTAGTAAAGCGTGTTGTCAATGGGTGTCAATGGGTGTCAATGGGGACGGAGAATTTTGACAGCATAAAAAAATAAAATGATAGACAAATTTCGACAAAGATTTTAAAATAATATGGTATAATTTATATCATATTATTTTTTTCTATAAATTATTTATTTCTAAGGAGGCAAACATGCCGAGGTTTCCAAGAAACTATATAAAAACAACAGCTTTTCATGTAATAACTCAAGGAATTAATAGAAGTTATATATTCGAAAATCCAGAGGACATAAAATATTATATAAAAGTAATGTATAAATTAAATGAACAATGTAAAATTAAAATACTAGCATACTGCATTATGAATAATCATGCACATATTTTAATAGAAACTGATAAAATAAATAATCTAAGTAAATATATGCAAAGACTTAATACAATATATGCAAAATATTATAATAAAAAATATAATAGAGTAGGGTATGTGTTTAGAGATAGATATAAATCAGAGGGGATTTATGGTGAAGAACATTTATATAATTGTATAAAATATATTTATGATAATCCAGTAAAAGCAGGAATATGTAAGCGACCAGAAGAATACCTATACTCAAATTATAGAAGAATAGATAAGCAATTAAAAGAAAACTATGTATTTATGGATATTGATGAGGATAAGGCAAAATGCGAAAAGGTTATAGAAGAATTCTTAATAGAAAATAATATTGCACTTGATGATTTAAAAAAGGATAAAATTAAATTAAAAGAACTTATAATAATTTTAAAAACAGAATATAATATTTCATTAAGAAAAATATCAGAAAAACTTAGAATGGGAAGAGAAATGATAAGAAAAATATATATTGAATAAGATTGTCAAAAAACTATGTCCGCATTGGCATGGCTTTAGAATAATTATTATTTAAATATTCTAAAGCCAAATTATACTTTTACATTTATTAATTGTGGGTTTAATCTGTAACTCCAACACTATTTACATTATTCTTTTTTGAAGATTATCTATATTTTATTTTTGAATTAATTAAAATAATAAATTTATTATAAGCGAAAATAGCCATGTTACAATTGAATCTATAATTGCAAATACAATAATAAAATAAAGAATTGTATCTGAATCAAAATAGTTGGTTATTTTCTCTACAATTTTAATAACTATTAATCCTAATATAAAATATAGTATAAATAATAAAAATATAGTTCCTATACCTAATGTGATATTAATACCTAATAAACTACCAAATATTAAAGATGTAATTATTGGAATAAATGTTTTTGCTATTGCATATATTGTAACATTTATTAAATAATAAAAACGATTATTTGCCCAAAAAATTACTATTCCTATAAAAATAATATTTAAATAATTAAGTAAGGAACCAAAATTTGAAAAGGATAAAAAAGTTTCCATATGTTTACTCCTTTCATAAACTTGTTTTGAATATATATAAATTATCTTTTCGATGTAATATCAGTCACTTTATATTGTGACAAATTTGGTACTGAACATCTTTCTCGGTTACTGAGTTTAATTTTAAATTATATATTATTTTGTGTCAATGGGGACAGAGAATTTTGACACACAGTGTGAGATAAAGTATACCCCAAGATTGATTAAATCAACTAAGTAAATTAATATATAAATAATTATTAAATTTCAATTGAATAATAGAAAATAACAAAATAATATAATTAAAGCAATGTTTTTAGTGAATTAAATCTAACTTCTAAATAGTAATAGATTAAAATTAAATAGAAAACAAAAAACAGGTAATTATTAAAACTAATTATCTGTTTTTGCTTATATATTCCATTGGTGTTTTTTAAGATCAACGCAAAAATCATCTTTAAAAGTAACACCTTCACTTTTTAATAAATCTATTTGTTCTATCCAACCTGGAGAAATTCTACCTTGATGATTAACAACTCTATGGCAAGGAAAATTGCCATAGCGAAAAGCCATTTTTAAAGTTCTGCCAACTAATCTAGCATTTTTAGGTTTTCCAATTAGCCTAGCAATTTGTCCATAAGTTGCAACACATCCGAGCGGGAATTTCTTCTACTACGGAATATATTAAATAAGATAAATCATCATCTAATACTGTTTTCATACAGACACCTCAAGGGCATTATAAAACAAATTCAATAAAAATTCAAATGCCAATGGGGAATGGGAATTTTGGCACACAGTGTGAGAGAAAGCACGCTAAATTTTTCTTATAAAAAAGAAGTTCACGAACTTTAATTACTGTGAGATTCTTTTTTTGTGGAGCAAGTGTTGTAGTTATTTACAACTCTTTTTCTCATTAACGATTGATATAAGAATCAATTCATTGCATTTACTTTAACATAAAATATGTTTTTTGCAATAGCTAATAAAAAAATACAGCAAGTCGTCTGAAAAGGCGACTCGCTGACTTGGGCAATATTATTTTCTCCACTGCTGGCGCACGTTTTCCGCCATATCGCCGTCGGTAAATTCAATACGAATTGTGTTTCCTTTAACTTTCCACTTTGCTCCGTTCTGCTCAAGACATTCTGCATATGCCGTTAACTGGCTCATATAGACCTTGGCAAAACGTTCATTGTTTTCAGTTACTTGAAGTTCCACGATTCTTCCTGAACTTGGTTCAACCAATTTTACAGGAATTCTGTTTTTATCTTGTCTCCGATATGCTTCATTTCGCGCACGTTCTCTGCTTTGGTTCCAACCTGTTGAAATTGCATCAAATAAGCTACCCATATTGCTACCTCCGAAAATTATCTGGAGGTTTTACACAGCCCCTCCAGAAAAAGTTAAAATATTTTTCCTGTACTTGCTGTGTAAGCACAATAAATATATTATAGCATTATAGCATTTTTTCTTATAAAAATCAAGTTTAGCAAAATGAAAAGTTATTAAATGAATATGCCAATGGGGACGGCAGGCTGTCTGAAAATTAATCAAAAAATGTAGAGGTTGCCATCCTCGGCGACCTGCTCTTCG
>CAKPJM010000016.1 GCA_934162625.1 uncultured Clostridia bacterium | reverse complement strand
TAGAAGAACAATTTCTACCTCAAGCTCAATCCATTCGCAACGTTTTTTCCATTTTTAATATTTTAATTTTTTAGAAAGCAATTTACTCATACAAATTCCAATTTTTCGAATAATTTTTTAAATTTTGTAAACAATATATTTGTTAAATAAAAAATATGGAAAGGATGATTTTAATGGCAGAACTAAGTCAAGTAGAATTACAAAATTTAAGACATTTAATAGGTGCACATGACACATCATATCAAAAACTAAACACATATGCTTCACAATGCGTTGATCCGCAAATAAAGCAAATGTTTACAAAAGCTGCACAAGATTCACTAAATACAAAGCAAAAGTTATTAACATTTTTAAATTAGGAGGTAAAAATATGGAAGAAAAATACATGGTTAACGATATTTTAGAAAGCGTTAAAGCAGAACTTACAACATATCAAGGAGTTATTTCAGAAGCAGAAAATATGCAATTAAGACAGACAATACAACAAATTAGAAATAATGACGAATCATTTCAATATGAACTTTTTAAAGTTGCACAAACAAAAGGATACTATACACCAGCAGGGCAAGCTCCACAAACAGAGATAGATAAAGTTAAAAACGAAGTAAGTAATTAGAAAAATTGGAATTTGTGGGAGGGGGAATTCTAGGGACTGTCCTTCAAAATCACCAAACTTGGGGATTTTGGGGACTGTCCTGAATTCACCCGAAACTAAACAAATTCCAATTCGTCTTGTTTCCTAAAACCTACGGAAATAAGCAAAAGAAAGAATAATACATAACGAAATGTAAAGATTTAAAGAGCAAAACAGAGAAAAAACGAGCAAATGCAAGTATCCCTAACTATAAGGGGGCATATAAAAGATTATAAAAATTGCCAAAATATTCATATTAGTGTAAAATAGAAAAGACGAATAAAATAAAAGGAGTGTTTAAAATTTTAAAAAATATTAAGAATTTATTTGTTCATATAAGAAGTTCTTTAAAATTTACATTTTTGGTAATAATAGCAACTGTAATTATAATTGGTATTATATCACTAGTTTATAAACCAATGTATAGTGTAACTTTAAATGGAGAATTTATAGGATATACAACAAATAAAAGTAAATTACAAAAAAGAATAAACCAATATATAGAAAATGAAAAAGAAAATAATATAGCATTTATTGATATAGGTAGTTTACCGGAATATTCATTATGTTTACTAAAAAAAGAAAATAAAACAAACGATGATGAAATATTTGATTTAGTAAAAAATTCTGGAACAACATATTATGAATATTATGCAATTGTAGAAAATAATGAAGAAAAATATTACCTTTCAACAAAAGAAGAGGCAGAAGAGATTATTAATAAACTAAAAGAAAAGAAAAGTACAAACATAGATAAAATAGCATATACGCAAGTTCACTCAACTGAACTTAAAGAATTTTCTGATAAAGAATCTGTAATAAGCGCTCTATATGTAAAACCAAAAGTAGTAATAGCTAGTGCATATTCAACATATTCAGGACAAAAAATTATAACATCACAAGCTCCATCTTCAACAGTTCAAGGAATAGGATTAATTAGACCAATATCTGGTACAATAACTTCAAGATATGGTGCAAGATGGGGAAGCACTCATAAAGGATTAGATATAGCAGCTCCAACAGGAACAACAATTGCAGCATCAGCTTCTGGAACAGTAGTATTTTCTGGTTGGGATAGCTATGGATTGGGATATTGTGTAAAAATAAGCCATGGAAGTGGAGTTCAAACTGTATATGGACATTGTAGTAAATTATATGTAACGGCAGGCCAAACTGTTTCTCAAGGAGAAGCAATAGCTGCTGTTGGATCTACAGGAAACTCAACAGGACCACATCTACATTTAGAAATAAGGCTAAATGGTGTAGCACAAAACCCACAGTTATATTTATATAAATAAGAAAAGTAATATATTTTAGACAATGCTAAAATTAAAAGGTCAGTTTTTTAACTGACCTTTTAAAAATATGTAATAGAAAATATTTTCCATATTATAAAAATGCTTTAATGCAATTTTCTATTGCATTACTTTTAAAGATTATAATACCATACTCAGTTAGCTTTCTTTCAAATATGTCGGAATTAGAAATATGTGTTGCAAACTCTATAATAAAGCAATGAATAGATTTGAATGTGTTTAAATCTAAATTATCTAGAGGCATACAAAAATAATATTTAGAATTATATTTGTATAAAGTAGAGTTTTTCAATTTTATGTATGTAGAATCGTTTAAATTTGATCTTAGGTAGTTACAAAAATCTATGTATTCTTCAAAATTGTTAAATTCATATATAGACAACTTTTTTTCAGAAGTAATACTTTTTCGCCTAGCTTTAACTTTCTTTTTTTGCTCTTTTTCTGGAGAAAAACGTGTAACAGTCAAAACAAATTTACCTTCTGGGACTGCAAGGGCTTCTATCATCAATTTATAATTTTTAGTCTCAAAACCTATTTCTTTTTCTGCTTTATCTAACATATTATAAAACAAATCTTGAGATTCTATTGAATTAGACATAAAGGAATGTAGATCTATATTATTTTCTTCTAAATCATCTAAATTTAATGTAATTCTAATTTTATTTTCATTAAGTTTTTCAATTTGCAAGTTTAATACCTCCAATTTAAATGTATAAATATATTATAGCATGAATAATTGCTTTTTTAAATAATAAAAATATGGAAATTATTATACCACATTATATTAAAAAAATATTGAAAAAGTTAAACAAATTCCAATTTATACAACAAAAACCAATAAATCCCTGAAATTACTTGAAAAAACAAGCAATAAAATATATAATATAAAAGTATTTGAATAGGAGGAATTAATATGGCAACAAAAGAAAAAAATATATGGATATTGTTAGTGTTTTTGCTATCAGGACTAGTAATAGGAGGATTACTTGGCGAATTGGCTTCAAAAGTTGATTGGTTATGGTGGCTATCATATGGAGAAAAGTTTGGGCTAGCTACTCCTATAGAGTTAGATTTAAGTGTTATTTCAATAACATTTGGATTGATGTTTAAAATAAATATTGCTAGCATTGTCGGAATGGCAATTGCTATATTTATATATAGAAAAGTATAGTTTAGAGTTATTTTTAATTAAAAGCAAAAAATACAAAATTTGCTTTTGGCAAATTTTGATGGGGGCAAGATTTTATTTTGAAAGGATGATAATATGCGATTAAAAATGAAGGAGCTCCCAATATCAGAAAGACCATACGAAAAATTAGAATTATATGGACCAGATGTGTTATCTAATGCAGAACTTTTGGCAATAATAATAAAATCTGGAACAAAAAATGAAAATTCAATTAGTATAGCACAAAGAGTTTTGCAGTTGAATAATTCAATAGACAAAGAAGACTTAAGATTTTTGTGTGACGTATCAATAGAGGAATTTACTAAAATAAATGGAATTGGTAAAGTAAAAGCAATTCAATTAAAAGCTATTGGAGAATTAACAAAAAGAATATCAAAGCCAATAAATAGGAAAAATATAAAAATAAAAAATACTAAAGATGTAGCGGAACTATTGATGCAAGAATTAAGATATGAAAAAAGAGAAATTGCAAAAGTTATTATTCTTAATAATAAAAATATAGTATTAAGAATAATAGATGTATCATTTGGAGGTACTAATTTTGCAAGTATTGCACCAAAAGAAGTTTTGGCTGAAGCAGTAAAAATGCAGTCACCAAAGATAATACTTGTTCATAATCATCCAAGTGGAGATCCAAAGCCTAGTAAAGAGGATTTTAGAATAACAGACAGAATTTATGAGTGCGCAGACATAATGGGAATAGAATTGCTAGATCATGTTGTTATTGGAGATGGAACATATGAGAGTATTTTATTTGAAAGGAAACGTGAAACATAATGAAATTATTTAGTTTAAAATCAAAAGACATAGGAATTGATTTGGGAACAGCAAACACTTTAGTAACTTTAAAAGGAAAGGGAGTTGTTTTAAAAGAACCATCTGTTGTTGCGATAGATAGAAGAAATGGAAGTATTTTAGCAACAGGATTTGAAGCAAAAGAAATGCTTCGGAAGAACTCCAGAAACAATAAAAGCAGTAAGACCATTAAAGGATGGAGTTATTGCAGATTTTACGGCAACACAATTAATGCTTAAAAATATCGTTTCAAAAGTATGCCAAAGATATAATGCAGGAAGGCCAAGAGTAGTTGTTGGAGTTCCATCAGGTATTACAGAAGTAGAAGAAAGAGCAGTAGAGGAATCTGTACTTCGTGCAGGAGCAAGAGAAGTATACCTAATAGAAGAACCTATGGCAGCAGCAATTGGAGCAAACTTAGACGTTGCAGAGCCAACAGGTAATATTATAGTAGATATTGGTGGAGGAACAACAGAAGTAGCTGTAATCTCATTAGGAGGAGTTGTAGTAAGTAATTCTTTAAGAATTGCAGGAGATGAACTTGATCAAGACATAATAGATTATATAAAAAAAGAAATGGGACTAGCTATAGGAGATACTACTGCTGAAGAAATAAAAATGGAAGTAGGATGTGCACTTCCACTAATGACAGAAAAAAGCATTGAAGTTAGAGGAAGAGATTTAACTAATGGACTTCCAAGAAATGTTATAGTAACATCAGTCCAAATACAAGAAGCCATGAAAGACTCAATAAATGAGATAGTAGAAATAGTTAAAAATACACTAGAAAAAACACCACCAGAACTCGCATCAGATATAGTAGAAAAAGGTATTGTACTTGCAGGAGGAGGAGCTTTAATTAGAAATTTAGATAAATTACTTAGTCAAAAAACAGGAATGCCAGTATATATAGCAGAAAATCCTTTGGAGTGTGTTGCAAAAGGAACAGGAAAAACTTTAGAGGATTTAGAAAGACTAAAGACTGTATTAATTAACGCAAGAAAACGTAGATAAGATATTACTTTTACAGAAAGGATTAGATAGCAATTGTATAGAAACAAAAAAGTAGGAATAATAGGTATAATTATTACAGTTTTAATACTAATACTATTAGTGTTTACTACAACTGTTAATGTAAATAAGTTCTCTAAGGCAGAAGGATTTTTTAATAAATTAGTTATGCCAATTCAAAATGGACTTACTTATTTAAAAAATAAAATATCTGGAAATAATTCTTTTTTTGAAAACATAGACAATTTAAAAAGTGAAAATGAGAAATTAATTGCAGAAAATAATAAATTACAAGAAGAACTAAGAGAACTAGAAATAATAAAAGCAGAAAATGCAACTTTAAGAAGTTATAACAATATGAAGCAAGAATATTCAGAATATACAACAGTTCCAGGATATATAATAAATAAAGATATAAGTAATTTAAGCAATACTATGATAATAAATGTAGGTACAGATGATGGAATAGATGTAAATATGCCTGTAATTACAACAGAAGGATTAGTAGGATACACGATAGCTGTAACAAATAAAACTGCAAAAGTGCAGCCTATAATCGATCCTGCAACTAGTGTAAGTTCAGCAATTAGTACATCTAGAGATAGCGTAATAGTAAAAGGCATTTTGCGGAAGTACGAATACATTGAAACTTATGTATATTCCAACTGATGCGGATTTAGTATTAGAGGACTCAATAGAAACTTCAGGTATAGGTGGAATTTACCCTAAGGGAATTTTAATTGGAAAAATAAAAGAAATAATAGAAGCAAAAAATATTACAGACAGATATGCAATAGTAGAAACAGCAGTAGATTTTTCAAAATTAGAAACAGTGTTGGTAATAACAAAATAATATATGATGTAAAAGAAAAGGAGATATATTATGAACAACGAAATCTATGTAACACCGCTTGCTGGGAGGTACCCAAGTAAAGAAATGAACAAAATATGGTCAAGTGATTCTAAATATTCAACATGGAGAAAACTTTGGATTGCACTTGCAGAAACAGAAAAAGAACTGGGAATTAATATAACAGATGAGCAAATTAAAGAAATGAAAGAAAATGTTAATAACATTGATTATGATATAGTTGCAAAAAGAGAAAAAGAATGTAGACATGATGTTATGGCACATGTTTATGAATTCGGTACAAAATGTCCAAAAGCAAAGCCAATAATACATCTAGGAGCAACATCTTGTTATGTAACAGATAACACAGACGTAATTTTAATGAGAGAAGCTTTAAAAATTATAAAAGCAAAATTAGTTAATGTAATAAATAACCTAAGAAAATTTGCAGATGAATATAAAGGAACAACTTGCTTAGGATACACACATTTTCAACCTGCACAGCTAACAACAGTTGGTAAAAGAGCAACACTTTGGATGCAAGATTTGTTAGAAGACTTAGAAGAACTAGAATTTGTAGAATCAAGAATGAAGCTTTTAGGCTGCAAAGGAACAACAGGAACACAAGAAAGCTTTATGAAATTATTTAAAGATGAAGAAAAAGTAAAACAAATAGATGAAAAAATAGCAGAGAAAATGGGATTTGATAAAGTATATGCAGTATCTGGACAAACATATACAAGAAAATTAGATTCAATAGTATTAAATTGCTTATCAGGGATAGCAGAAAGTGCATCAAAATTTGCAAATGACATGAGGCTTTTACAACACGAAAAAGAATTAGAAGAACCATTCGAAAAAGGACAAATTGGATCATCAGCAATGGCATATAAAAGAAATCCAATGAGATGTGAAAGAATAAATTCACTTTCAAGACATGTAATGGTACTTTCAAATGATGCAAAAATAACAACTGCAACACAATGGCTAGAAAGAACACTTGATGATTCTGCAAATAAGAGAATATGCGTACCAGAGAGCTTTTTAGCAACAGATGCAATATTAATTCTTTATGAAAACATATCATCAAATATTGTAGTATATAAAAACGTAATAAAAACAAATATGATGCAAGAACTTCCATTTATGGGAACAGAAGAAATACTTATGAATGCAGTTTTAAAAGGTGGAGATAGACAAGAATTACATGAAAAAATAAGAGTATACTCAATGGAAGCTGGAAGAGAAGTAAAAGAATTTGGTAGACCAAATGACTTAGTAGATAGAATAGCAGCAGACAAAACATTTGGATTAACAAAAGAAGAAATTTTACATATATTAAATCCAGATCACCTTTGTGGAAGAGCAAAGAATCAAGTAACAGATTTTATAGAAGAATGTGTAAACCCAGTACTAGAAAAGTATAAAGATTTAATAAACGAAGAAAAAGTAGAAATAAATGTGTAAAAAAGCGGAAGAAATGGGACAGACCCATTTTGTTTAAAACAAACCAAAAGGGGTCTGTCCCATTTCTTCCGCTTCTATTTTTAAAATTTCTTTCCTGTTATTTTTTCATATGCTTCAATATATTTATTTCTTGTAGTCTCCAAAACATCTTTTGGAAGTTCGGCAGGAGGATTGTTTCTATATCCATTATTTGATAGCCAGTCTCTTAAATATTGCTTATCAAAACTTTTTTGACTTCTACCTATTTCATAATCATCAAGAGGCCAGAATCTACTAGAATCAGGAGTTAGAACTTCATCTCCTAAGACTAAATTACCATTTTCATCTAAACCAAATTCAAACTTTGTGTCTGCTATAATTATTCCCTTAGAAAGAGCATAATCAGCACATTTTCTATAGATATTAATTGTAGCATTTTTTACTTTTTCAGCAAGTTCATCACCTAAAATTTCTTTACATCTCTCAAAAGAAATATTTTCGTCATGATCTCCAAGTTCAGCCTTTGTAGAAGGTGTAAAGATTGGCTCATCCAATTTTTGACATTCTTGTAAACCTTCTGGCAATTTAATATTGCAAACAGTACCAGTTTTTTGATATTCTGCCCAACCAGAACCTGTAATATATCCTCTTACAATACATTCAACTGGAAGCATTTTTAGTTTTTTTACTAGCATACTTCTATCTTTAAATTCTTCTTTTCTAAATTCTTCTGGAAATTCCTCATAATTTGTAGTAATTATATCATTTGGTATAATATCAGAAACAAAATTAAACCAAAATTCAGATAATTTATTTAGAATTTTTCCCTTATCCAAAACAGGATTTGGCATAATAAAATCAAATGCAGAAATCCTATCAGAAACAACCATCATAAGTTTATCATCATCTACTTCATATATTTCACGAACTTTACCACTACTAATTTTTTTCATAAAATAACATTCCTTTCTAAATTAATAATTTTCGTAACCTACATCTTGTAATTTTGCATCTTTTTCCATAACAGTGACTTTAAACAATATTAATTATATTATATAAAATTATAATATACAACAAAAAATTATAAACTGACACGAAGTGCAAAGTTAGAGGTATGAAGCGGGATGTATTAAAAAATCAACGGGCACCAATTTACATAAATAAGAATATATTATTAATATAGTAGGAGGAATAGCATGAAAGAAGTTTTAAGATTAGAAAATATAAACAAGACATATCAAGCAAAAAATGGGGAAATAGAAGCTTTAAGAAATATAAATTTTAATGTAAATGAAGGCGAATTTGTTAGCATAATCGGACCAAGTCGGATGCCGGAAAATCAACATTACTTTCAATAATTGCAGGGCTAGAAGAGAAATCAAGTGGAAAGATATATATAGATAATGTAGAAACAGAAAATGTATCAAACAAAATTGGATATATGCTTCAAAAAGATAGTTTACTAGAATGGAGAACTATATATAACAATGTGGTTTTTGGGTTGGAAATAACAAAAAGAAAAACTAAAGAAAATGAGCAATATGTAAAAGATTTATTAAAAAAATATAATCTTTATGAATTTAAAGATAAATATCCATCTCAATTATCAGGAGGAATGAGGCAAAGAGTGGCACTAATTAGAACACTTGCAATAAGACCAGAAATTCTTCTATTAGATGAAGCTTTTTCAGCTCTTGATTATCAAACAAGAATAATGGTAACAAAGGATATATACAAAATTCTAAAAAACGAAAATATTACCACAGTAATGGTAACACACGATATATCAGAGGCTATTAGTATGTCCGACAGAATAGTAGTACTTACAAAAAGACCAGCAACTGTTAAAAAAATTGATACAATAGATTTTGAAATAGAAGGAAGAGATCCTATGAACTGCCGTAAAAGTCCAAAATTCAGTAAATATTTTGATAGCTTATGGAAGGAGCTAGATGTTGATGCAAAAGAAAAATAATTCAGAAGAAAGAAAAAAGTATCTAAAAAAAATTAGATTAACAAAAATATTAACATTATTTACACAAATTACAATAGCTGTTGCATTTGTGGCATTATGGGAAATACTAGCCAATAAAGGAGTAATAGATAGCTTTATAACAAGCCAACCCTCTAGAATGCTAAAAACCTTTATGAATTTATCTCAAAATGGACTATTAGAACACTTAGGAGTTACATGTTACGAAACAATAGTAGGATTTTTATCTGGAGCTATACTTGGAGTGATTATTGCAATAATACTATGGTGGTCAAAATTTCTATCAAAAGTATCAGAGCCATTTTTAGTAGTATTAAATAGTTTACCTAAAATAGCACTCCGGACCTGTAATAATAATATGGGTAGGCGCAGGCACCTCAGCTATTATAGTAATGGCATTGGCAATATCTTTAATAGTTACAATTTTAGAAATACTAAATGGTTTTTTAAATACAGATAGCGAAAAAATAAAAATGGCAAAAACCTTTAATGCAAATAAATTGCAGATATTAACAAAAATAGTAATACCAGCAAATATTTCTACATTTATAAATTCGTTAAAAGTGAATATAGGGCTTTCATTAGTCGGAGTAATATCAGGGGAATTCTTAGTATCAAAAGCAGGACTTCGGATATTTAATAGTATACGGAGGTCAAGTATTCCAATTAGACCTAGTAATGGCAAGCGTAGTAATACTTGCAGCTGTCGCAGCAATTATGTATGAGGCAGTAGTCCTACTAGAAAAAATAATTTTAAAAACAAAGAAATTTGGATAAAATGATTAGTGCCAATGGGGACGGGGAATTTTGGCACAAAATCAAAATTCAAAAGAATAGAAAAACAAAATAAGTTATGTTTGTGCCAAAATTCCCCGTCCCCATTGGCACTAATCAATTGAAAGGAGAAAGGTTTTGAAAAAATATATTATAGGTATACTTATAATTTTATTAGTAGTTGGTGGAATCCTAGCGTATTCTATACTTAAGGGTAAAAACCAAGGAAATACAGAAATGACAAAAATAAGATTGAATGAGGTTACACGTTCAGTTTTTTATGCACCACAATATGTTGCAATTAGTAATGGGTATTTTAAAGAAGAAAATTTAGATATAGAGATTACTACAGGTCAAGGTGCAGATAAAGTAATGACAGCGGTACTTGCAGGTCAAAGTGATATAGGTTTTGCACGGACCAGAAGCAGCAATTTATGTATATAACGAAGGAAAAGAAGACTACATGCAAGTATTTGCACAAATGACTAAAAGAGATGGATCTTTTCTAGTTAGCAGAAAAGAAAACAAAGACTTTAAATGGACAGATTTAAAGGGCTCTACTATTATACCTGGTAGAAAAGGCGGAGTACCATATATGACATTTGAATATGTGTTAAAACAAAATGGATTAGATACAACAAAAGATGTAGTTTTAGATGACAGTATTAAATTCGACTTAATGGCAGGAGCATTTGCAGGAGGAAAGGCAGACTATGTTACCTTGTTTGAACCAACAGCATCTATGACAGAAGCACAAGGGAAAGGATATATAGTAGCATCAGTTGGAGAAGCAGGAGGCGAAATACCATATACAGCATACTTCGCAAAAAAGAGTTATATAAATAATAACAAAGATATAATTCAAGGATTCACAAATGCAGTGTATAAAGGCCAAACATGGGTTAAAGAGCATACAGCAAAAGAAATTGCAGAGAAAATACAAAGCTTTTTCCCAGATACAGACTTAAATATGTTAGAAAGCTCAATACAAAGATATAAAGATATAGATGCATGGAATGAAACTCCGGTACTAAAACAAGAAGCTTTTGATAAATTACAAACAGTAATGCAAGAAGCAGGTGAACTTACAACAAAGGCACCTTATGAAACAATAGTAAATAATGAATTTGCAAGTAAAGCAATAGTGAAAAAATAGAATAATCCTCTCCAATGAATAAGAACAAGATTGAAAAAAATCGTGAAATGATGTATAATATTAATATTGCTGGTATTTTATCAGCATAATTCATGATGAAATATGCTATAAGGAGGCTTGACAATGAAATCATGGATTATATTAATTGTTCTTGCAATTGTATCTTTTGGACTGCTTGCAGAAAAAGTATATAATTACAAGAATAACAACACGGGATGTTTTTTGTGTTGGGGATCTAAGAATTGCATAAATTGCAAAATGTGCATTGGATGTAAAAACTGCATGAATTGTAAAAACTGCATTAAGTGTGTGAATTGCAATGATTGTATTTCATGCAGTGAGTGCAGAAATTGTGCAAACTGCATTAACTGCATTCTTTGCGAAGATTGTGGGGAGAACCATGGATGCAAAAAGTGCGAAATCTGTTTTGGATGTTACAGCTGTTACAACTGTATAGAATGCAAATTTTGTTGTAAATGTAAAGACAGTAATTTTTGCTCAGAATGTATAAGCTGTGTTAAAGCTTTTAAGGCAGATAATATTAGACCATTATGAAAAATAAGCGAAGATAAAAGTATTTTGTCTTCGCTTATTTTTTGTATACTACTAAATTCCACATTTCCTAGTATATAAAATATACTATAATCGCTACTGCCTTTTGGATTTCCTCATTTCATTCGGAAACTCAAATTGGCGAGAAGAAAAGTGTGGCAAAGTCGCTTTTCTTGAATAACTGAAAATCTAAATAATTAAAAAACATAGTATAGATCAAAGGGGAAAGATCTATGCTATGTTTTTTTCATAATATTTAATATATATCATGGAGGATAATTACATTATACATTATTAAACCTTAAATTAAGTTTAAAAATAAGTATTTAATAAAAAAGAGTAGTTGAAAATAGAATTTAAATGTAATAAAATATTAAAAAAAGATAAAAATAAATAGAGGTGATAATATGGAATATAGATATAAACCAGAAGGAGTATGTTCAAGAGAGTTGGTTTTTGACATAGATGGTGATATTGTAAAGTCAGTAAAAGTAGTTGGAGGATGTCCAGGAAACACAGTAGGAATTGCAAAATTGGTAGAAGGCATGAAGATAGAGGACATAATAAAAAAGCTAAAAGGAATTCAATGTGGATATAGAGGAACATCTTGCCCAGACCAAATTGCAGAAGCATTAGAGAAATATATTAGAGAAAAATAGTGTAAATGTAGGAGTCGGCGTTTTCAACAATCTGCATTACGAAAGAATTATTAAAAGGTTGGAAGGAATAAATATGATAAAAATAGCATTTTTTGATACAAAAGAGTATGATAAAAATTTGTTTGATGAATATAATAAAAAATATGGATATGAAATAACTTATTTAGAATCTAAACTAAATAGTGAAACAGCACCACTGGCAAAAGGCTTTGATGCTGTATGTATATTTGTAAATGATGTAGTAGATGAAAAAACTATTAAAACTCTAGAAGATGATGGAGTAAAACTAATAGCATTAAGATGTGCAGGATTTAATAATGTAGATATAAAAAATATTGGTGAAAAGTTAACAGTTGTAAGGGTACCAGCATACTCTCCATATGCAGTTGCAGAACATGCAGTAGCATTACTATTAAGTATAGATAGAAAAATATATAAAGCATACCAAAGAACAAAAAAATATAATTTTACATTAAATGGGCTTTTGGGATTCGACATACATGGAAAAACTGTTGGAGTCGTAGGAGCGGGAAAAATAGGAAAAGCATTTATAAACATTATGAATGGTTTTGGATGTAGAGTTATAGCATATGATAAATTCCAAGATGAGAGAGTAGCAAAGGAAATGAATTTTGAATATGTAAATTTAGATACATTATACAAAGAATCAGATATAATATCACTTCATTGCCCGTTAACAGATGAAAATTATAAAATGATAAATGAAGAATCATTAGATAAAATGAAAGATGGAGTTGTTTTAATAAACACAAGTAGAGGAAAATTAATAGATACAAAAAGTTTAATAAAAAGATTAGAACAAGGAAAAATAGGGGGACTTGGACTTGATGTATATGAAGATGAAGAAGAGTTTTTCTTAAATGATATGTCTAATTCATATATAAGAGATGAAGAACTCTCAATACTACTTACTATGCCAAATGTGGTAGTAACATCACACCAAGCATTCTTTACAAAAGAAGCCTTAAATAAAATAGCATTAGATACATGTGAAAATATAAAGGAATTCTTTGAAACAGGAGATTGTAAAAATAAAGTATAAAATAAAAGAAACTAAGTAAATTATAATTTTTTACTTAGTTTTTTTCTATTTCAGAAAAAGAATTTTTATTTGCTCCACAAATTGGACAAATCCAATCAGATGGTAATTCTTCAAATTTAACTGATTCTTTGCTTTCGTCATAAACGAATCCACAAATATCACATTTATAGTTCATGAAATCATCCCTTCTAGTTAAATATATAAATATAATAATATATTTAGAACGAAAAGTCAATTAGATATATACAGAAATAAGCTAAATATGGTATAATACTATTGGTATAAAAAATAAATTGTAATTTGTGTGAGGGGAAATTTGTAGGGGCGTATTGCATACGCCCAAAAACGAATTTGTTGTAAATGTTGTAGGGGGGCGCCGCCTTCGGTGGCCCGAAGGTATCATAGAAATTACCATAAATGTAGGGGCAGGCCCTGTGTCTGCCCGAAACAAATTAATATTGGAGTAATTTCCTAGAAAGTGGAAGATTAAAATTGCGTCTACAATGTTTGCAAGAGATTACATTTACGATTCAGGACAGTCCCCTTTTGTTATTCAACAAAAGAGGGACAGTCCCTAGAATCGTTCTTACAAATTCCAATTTGTTAGGAGTTTTTATGGAACAAGAATATATTTTAGAAAATTGCAAATCTTTTGAACCAGAGCATATTTTTGAATGCGGGCAATGCTTTAGATGGAATAAACAAGAAGATGGAAGCTATGTAGGAATATTTAAACAAAATGTTATAAATGTAAAAAAAGAAGACAATAAAATAATCTTTACAGGAATATGTAATGGTAATATAAAAGATGAATGTATAGAATATTTTGATTTAAATACTGACTATGAAAAAATAAAAACTGAGTTATCAGGTATAGATAATTATTTAAGAACTAGTATCGAGTATGGAACTGGAATTAGAATATTAAATCAAGACTTATGGGAAACCCTTATCTCTTTTATAATATCAGCTAATAATAACATTCCTAGAATAAAAGGAATAATAGAAAGAATTTCTAAGAAATATGGAAAAAAGATAGTGTGGAATAATAGTGAATATTATACATTTCCTACACCAAAAGAATTATCTAATGCTAGTATAAAAGACTTAAGAGAACTTGGGCTTGGATTTAGAGATGTAAGAGTATATGAAACAACAAAAATAGTAAATGAGAATCCTAACAAACTAAAAGAATTACGAGAAGAAAAAGATATAAATAAATTAAGAGAAGAATTACTACAATTTCCAGGAGTAGGGCCTAAAGTTGCTGATTGCATAATGCTGTTCTCAACTTTAAAAAAGTTGGAAGTATTCCCTATAGATGTCTGGGTAAGAAGAGTTATGAATGAATTATATATAAAAAATGAAGATGAAACAAAAATAAACAAAAGAGAAATAGAGAATTTAGCAAGAAAAAAATATGGAAATTTAGCAGGAATAGCACAACAATATTTATTTTACTGGAGAAGGGGAGCTTAGATTAATGAGCTTAAGATTAATTTATGGTAGAGCAGGAACAGGAAAAACTGAATTCTGTTTAAAGGAAATTAAAGATAAGTTGTCTAACAATTTGGTACAAAAAATATATATAATAGTGCCAGAACAGTTTTCATATGCAACAGAAAAAAGGCTTTTAGACACTCTAGAAGTAGGCAGTACAATAAATGCTGAGGTTATCAGTTTCAAAAGATTAGCACATAGAGTAAGCTTAGAAGTTGGAGAAAACACAAGAACACAGCTTACAAAAGTAGGAAAATCTATGCTTGTAAAATACATTACAGATAAAAATAAAGCTAAGCTAAACTTTTTAGGTAAAACAAATGAAATAGATTTAAGCCTAAGAACGATAACAGAATTAAAAAAACATAATGTAAGTGTAGAAAAAATACAAAACCAATCAGAGAATGTAGAGAATCAACTATTAAAACTAAAACTAGAAGACATTGGTACAATATATAGTTCATATGAAGAAACAATTAAAGATAACTATATAGACGAAGAAGATACGCTTACAATTTTAGCAAAACAACTAAAAGACAGTAAAATGTTTGATAATAATTTGGTATATATAGATGAGTTTTCAGGATTTACAGAACAAGAATATTTAATAATAGAAGAAATATTAAAAAAAGCAAAACAAGTTTCAATTAGCATATGTGCAGATGGAGTGGAAGAAAAAAAGCCAGAAAGCGACTTGTTTTTTCCTAATAAGCAAGTTATTAGAAAGCTTGTAGAACATGCTGAAAACGCTAATGTAAATATAGAAAAAGCAATAGAGTTAAAAGAATTACATAGATTTAAAAATAGGGAATTGCAGGTATTAGAAAAAAACATATATGCAATAAGAAGTGAAGAGTATAAAGATGAGGTAAGCCATATAAATTTAAAAATTTGCAATAATCCTTATACAGAAATAGAAGAAACAGCTAAAACAATTTTGGATTTAGTAAGAGAAAAAAATTTAAGGTATGAGGAAATAGGAGTAATAACAAAAAATATAGAAGACTATATAAGTGCAATTACAGCAGTATTTCCAAAATACAATATACCAGTATTTATAGATAATAAAAAAGCATTAAGCGATAATATTTTAGTAAAATATGTATTATCAATGTTTGAAGTATATTCAAAAAATTGGTCATCAGATGCAGTATGGAGTTATATAAAAACAGGATTTACGGGTATTGAAAAACAAGACCTATACAAACTAGAAAATTATTGTAGAAAATGGGGAATAAGAGGCAACAAATGGTATAAAGAGGATTGGACATATGATGTTTTAAATAAGGATGTAGAAAAATTAAATAATTTAAGAAAAGCAATAGTAAAGCCATTAATAGAATTTAATGAAACCTTAAAAAACAAAAAGACAGCAAAAGAAATAACAAAAGCACTATATGAATTTTTGGAAAAGAATGAAATAAGAAACAAATTAGAAGAAAAGCTAAAAAAACTAGAAAGTAATAAAGAAATAAAATATGCTAATGAATATATTTCTAGTTGGAATATATTAATAAATATTTTAGATGAAATAAATTTAGTTTTTGGAGATAAAAGCTTTACATTTGGGGAATATAGAGAAATACTAAAAGCTGGACTAGAAGTTAGTTCATTTGGAGAAATTCCAGAAGTAATAGACCAAGTAACAATAGGAGATATAGAAAGATCCAGAAGTCATAAAATAAATACATTATTTATATTAGGAATAAATGATGGAGTGTTTCCATCTCAAAGCAGTGATGAAGGCTTCTTAAATGATGAAGATAGAGACACTTTAAAAAAGAACGGAATAGAACTTGCAAAAGGAAGTTTAGATAACCTTTATGATGAGCGATATAACATATACAAAGCATTCACAACAGCGGAAAATGATATTTATTTATCATATATTTCAACAGATAAAGAAGGGAAGGCTAAAAGGCCATCTACCATAATTACAAAAATAAAAAAAATATTTCCAAAATTAAAAGAAAAAAGCGATGTATTACAAGAAACTTCTAACATAACTACTGTAGCTGCTACTTTTAAAGAACTGCTTTTAAATATAAGAAAATTAAGAAATAATGAAGAAGTAGAATACATTTGGAAAGATGTATACAACTGGTATATAAATAATGAGCAATGGAAGAAAAAATTATCAAATATAATAAAAGACTTTGATTCAAAAAAGACTGCAGAAAAAATATCAGAAAAAAATATAAAAAGGCTATATGGAGAAAATTTAAAAACAAGTATATCTAGACTAGAACAATATAGAAAATGTCCATTTTCTTTTCACTTAAAATATGGTTTGAAACTAAAAGAAAAAGAAGAATTAAAAATAAAATCAATAGACACAGGAACATTTATGCATGATATAATTGACACTTTCTTTGAAACTATAGATAATGTAAAAGAAATAACACAAGAAGAAATAGAAAAAACAGTAGAAGAAATAATAAATAGTAAACTAGAATTAAACAAAAATTACATATTTACAAGTAATCCTAAATTTATAGTGTTAACTAATAGATTAAAAAAAGTGGTAATTCAATCAATAAAATACATAGTACTACAAATACAAAACAGTGACTTTGAAATCTTAGGAAATGAGATAGAGTTCAAAAAGAAAATAGACAATGTTGAAATTATAGGAAAAATAGATAGACTAGATGTAGCAAAAGCAGATAAAGCCCAATACATAAGAATAATAGATTATAAATCATCTGATAAAAGTATAGACTTAAATGAATTAGTTTTCGGTACACAAATACAATTAATAACATATTTAGATAGTGTAGTATCAGAAAAAGAAAATGCTTTACCAGCAGGAATGCTATACTTTAAAATGATAGACCCTATAATAAAAGCAGATAGAAATAAAACTGAAGAGCAAATAAAAGAAGAACTAAAAAAGAAGTTCAAAATGAATGGAATGATTTTAGCAGATATAAATGTAATAAAGAAAATGGACAAGAAGTTAGAAAAAGGAGCATCTAATTTAATACCTGTTTATTTAGACAAAAACGGAAATATAAGTAATTCTTGGTCAAATGTTCTTACAAAAGAAGAATTTACAAAATTGCAAAAAACAGCAGAAAAAATAATAAAAGAAATTGCAAAAGAAATTCTAAGTGGAAATATAGATATAAAACCCGCGTATAATAGAAAAACAAAAATAGATGCATGTAAGTATTGTGAATATAAAACAATTTGTAGGTTTGATCCTAAAGTAAATCATTATGCATTTATAAACAATAAGTCAAAAGAAGAAATATTGGAAACATTAAAAGACTAACTTTATAAATATCATATTAAAAGGAGAAACAAAAAATGGGAATGGTAGGATTTTATGCAGGTTCATTTGATCCATTCACAAATGGACACTTGCAAATAGTAAAAAAAGCAGCAAAATGCTTTGATAAAGTAATTGTTGGAATAGGATATAACACAGACAAGTCAGAACGTATTGATAAAAATAAAATGAAAATTGCAATAGAAGAAACAATAAAAGAAATAGGATTAAACAATGTAGAAGTCGTACTTTATGAAGGTTTAACAGTGGAAAAAGCAAAAGAAATGAATAGTGATATACTAATAAGAGGATTAAGAAATGGTACAGACTATGAATATGAGGAGAATATATCTGAAATAAATGAAAAATTAGCGGGAATGGATACATGTTATTTTAGAGCAGGAGATTTAGGGTATTTATCTTCGAGTATAGTAATGGAATTGTATAAACATAATAAAAAAATAGATAACTTTGTACCAAAAGCAGTTTCAAAATTATTAAAATGTGATATGTAAGGTGAGAAGAGTAATACTTTTGCTTCATAATAAGATTAATTAAAATAAAAGGAAAAAGAATATGATAATAGGAATTACAGGAAATTCTGGGTCACGGAAAAACTTTATTTAGTCAAAAATTATGTGCTAAAACAAATGCAAAGTTAATAAATGCAGATCAGATTGTAAAGGAACTATCAAGATGTGGAGAACAATATTATAAAGAGATAGTAAAGCAGTTTGGAGAAAAAATATTATTAGAGAATAAAGAAATAAATAGGCCAAAGCTAGCTCAGATAATTTTTAACGATACCCAAAGAAGAAAAGAATTAAATAAACTTACAAGCATGCATATTGCAAGAAAAATTCAAGAAGAGGCAATAAAAGAAGAGCAGAGTGTAACAATAATAGATGCTCCACTCTTAATAGAAACAAAATTAAATGAAATATGCGATATAGTTGTTTCTGTAGTAGCAAGTGAAGATACAAAAATAAAAAGAATATGCAAAAGAGATAGTATTGATGAGAAAACAGCTAAACAAAGATTGAAAAGCCAACTTGCAGAAGATATATATATAGAAAATTCAAATTATGTTTTAACAAATGATAAAACAAATTTAGAAAAAGAAGTAGAAGAATTTTTGGAAATGTTAAATAACCGAAACTTATTTAACAAAGAAACAGCTATAATAAAAAACGAAAATATAAAATATATGCAGTTTAAAAAGCTACTAGAATATAAAAGTATTAAACATTGCTTTACTTTAAAGCCAACAGATTTAGGAAGTAACGATACTTATAGAGCAATGAAAAATATAGCAGACAAAAACTATGAAGATATATGTAATTTATTAAAACTAGATAGTAATAATATAGTAAGACCATACCAAACTCACACCAACAATGTGAAAAAAGTAACTAACGAAATAGGCATATTTCCAGAAGAATTGCAAGATGTAGATGGATTAATAACAAGAGAAAATAATAAGATACTTTCTTTGACATTTGCAGATTGTACACCAATTTACTTATATGATAAGCAAAAAAATATAATTGGAAATATTCACTCTGGCTGGCAAGGAACAGTTAAAAAAATAGCAAAATACGCAATAATAAAAATGAAAAAGGAATTTAATTCTGACCCAAAAGATATTGTTTGCGTAATAGGACCAACAATTAGAAAATGTCATTTTGAGGTACAAAAAGATGTAAAAGATGTATTTTATAATACATTTAAATATATGAAAAATATAGATAAAATAATAGAATTTAATAAAAATACAAATAGCTATTTTATAGACACAGTAGAAATAAATAAAGAACTTTTAAAAGAAGAAGGAATATTAGAAGAAAACATAGTAGATAGTGGAATTTGTACATATTGTAATAGCAATATAATACATTCGTACAGAAAAGAAGGAAAAGAAGCGGGAAGAAACACGGCATTAATTTGTATTAAATAGAAAGGAACAAAATATGTATCAAACATGGGAAGAATTAGAAGTAGCATGTAAAAATTGCAATAAATGCAAGCTTTGTGCTAATAGGCATAATGTAGTAATAGGAACAGGAAATAGAAACGCAAAAATAATGTTTATAGGAGAAGGACCAGGAGCAGATGAAGATTTGCAAGGGACGCCATTTGTAGGAAAAGCAGGTAAATTAATGGACAAAGCTTTTGAGGGTATAGGAATAAAAAGAAAAGAAGTTTATATAGCTAATATTGTAAAATGTAGACCTCCAAACAATAGAAATCCAGAATATGAAGAAGCAGATGCCTGCAAAGAGTATTTAGAGAGTCAAGTTAACTTAGTAAAACCAGAAATAATTGTGTTATTAGGAAGTGTAGCATTAAAAAATATATTAGGAAAAGAATACGGAATAACAGCAAGCAGAGGAAAATGGTTTGAAAAAGATGGAATAAAATATCTGCCCACATTTCATCCTGCAGCATTATTAAGGGATGAAACGAAAAAAATAGATTTTTGGAATGATTTAAAAAAATTAAATTATAATTGATGTGCGTGATATGATGTGGAAAGTGGGATTCGTAGGGGGCAGGCCCTATGTCTGCCCGAAAAAACATTCTAAATTATATTTGATTAATTAAATGAGATAACACATTTGTATTAGATTAATAATGTTATCTTTAAACAAATAAATAATGTAATAAGATTCAATTTGCACAATGATTAATATAAATCATTAATATTTTCTCTAGATTTATTTAATCCAAATAGCTTTTTGCATTTTGCAATAAAAGTTCTAACAAAAGAAAAGATTGTTTTAGTATTATCAACAAGCATAAGGCTTTTATTTATATTTTCAAACAAATTAATTTCACCATATTGTTCGATATAACCTCTTTTTTCCTGAACCAAGTTCATCATTTTACGATAAAACTCATTATAAAAAGTATAGTCATCAGAATAGCCCATAATATTTTTAAAATTATAAAGTTTTTGATTGAATGCTATTAAATCATCTAAATTTCTTATATTGTTAAACTCATTTTTAAAACATTTTTCAATAATTAAGTTTTGTGTTTTAAAAAATAGTGACATTATTTCTTGTTTATTTTTATTTATAAGGTTATTCAAAAGCTTTATAGAATTAACTTTATCAGCATACTGCAATTCTAAAATTAAGTAATTCAAATCATTTTCTAATAACAATAACTTGTCTAAGTTTTTAACTACTGTATAATAAGTTTTTTGACCAATTTTTAAAATAAGAGTATTTTTAAAAATGTCGTTACCATTTAATGTACTATGATACAAAGGATATGTTCCGGTAAAATAAGCTAATTCACTAACTAAAGAACATTCCAAAGGGTAATAATCTGGGCTAATTGTATTAATAGATACACCAAAATATGTTTCAGATGTTTCTTCACTAAAATTTGCTTCAGAAGCCATTAATTGAACAGAAGCTTCATTTAAGCCAAGACCACAATTCGAAAAGGAATCATATAATCCCATTCTAGAAGACTTAGTAGTATTATTTGAACTTTGTATGAAATGTATACACTCATGTACAGCTAATTTGCTCATTTCTTCTATATCAAATATTTCGTTAAAATAAATTGAATTATCTTTATAAAAATACTTAGCACCAGAAGAGTCTTGAGGCATTTTGGAAATGTACATAGAAAGAGATGAAATAGATTCAAATAATTCATTTCGCTTTAAATTGTGCTCAGGAAAAGCAAGACACAATTTACTTGCGACATTAATTGCTATCTTATTAACTTTTTCGGCATCTAGTTTCTCAATAATCTGGATGCCTTCTTTTTTTAAATTTGAATTAAAACTCAAAGTCCTTTTTCTCCTTTTAAATCTTTAGTACACAATTATTATATAATATAAAGGACAAAAAAATATTTCAGAAAGATTAAACTTACATTACATTTTAATTACAAAAAATATGATTTATTATGAAACTTTTAATACTTTAGTTTTATTAAAATTCTTTTTATAAGCTTCATATTTAATTAGTGAGTTATTTAAAAGCTCTTTATAAGCATTAGAATTAGTTTTGTATTTTATATTACAAAAAGCTTGTATTATTGTTGTATTAATTACCTCTCTGTTAAATCTAACTATATCTGGATCTACAAGAATTTTGCTTTTCATACATTTAAAATATTTATTGTTTAGTCGTTGTATTTTATAGTCGTCTGGGGCAAATTTTAGTATATGCCTTGCAACTTCCATAGCATATTCAATTTCTGTTTCTGCAACTTTATCATATAATTTTTGAATAGCTAAGTTTATAACATCAATGTTTTTATTATTCTTATACTTTTTTGGAAGGTATAAATTTATTTCATATTCATCTTTATTTAATTCAATTTTAGAAGTACTAATATATTTAATGTTTAGCTTCAAAACTTTTCCCAAAACACTAACAGTTAAATAAGATGTTGCCCTAGACTCATTTTTGAATTTTAATATGCCCATAAAATTTCCCCCTTTAAAGAATAATAAACACATGTTTACCAAACATGTGTTTATTATAAATTTAAAAATCGAAAAAGTCAATAGATTTTGTTTCAAATATTAAAATTTTCTCTATTTAAATAGTTAGAATTTGTTCTAGGGATAGATAAATAATGATTTGCATGTTCATCTACTTTTTCTACTGCTTTAGCTTGTTTTGCTTTATAATCTATTGCAGAAAAAAGCAGTGGAGAAATAGCAACAATTTGCTCTTGTTGCAAAGGCTCTATATCAATATTCTTATCAAATTCTGTGTTTTCTGTATCTTTCATTGATGGTTCTTCAAAAGAATCTTTTAAAGGAATATCAATAATAGGCTTTCTTACACTAGGGTTCTCTGGCAAATTAAATAATTCTTCTTCACTAGATTTTTCTTCAAGATTTAAATCTAGGGTATTACAAGACGCAATTTTTGGTTCAGCAGATAAATCTTCTTGTAATTTTTCTTCAGGATTGTTATCTTCTTTTTGTTTTTCTTCGATTATACTACTAGGAATTTCTTTAATATTAGTATCTGGAATATTTTGCTTCTTTAGTTCTGGCAAATCAAATTCCTGCTCTGCATCAGATTTAGATAATTTTATTTCTATACCATTTCTTAAATTTTCTTGAGAAATCTCATTTAATGAAAAACTTGCATGTTTTGCTTCTTCGGATTTTGTATATACTGTGCTTATACAAGAATTAAAGAAATTGTTTGAAATCGCCTTCTCAGGAGGCAATAAAAGATTAAAATAGCTGATTATTGCATACTTTTTAATATCATCCATGTCTTTAAATTCTTCATAAGAAAGTGATTTGCTATTCAAATTTAAATTAGGTATTCTTAGCTTATTTAAATAAGTTGGAGAATAATCTAAATAGGTAGCACTTAATATAAGTTCCTTATATTTATCATTAAATCTGATAGAACTGTTTTTATGTACCCATTTAAACATCTCATTTACATTGTTAGGTTTCTTAGAAATAGCCAAAACACTAGCATATGCAGCAGCTTGCTTATCTAAGTCAGAATATTTCTTATGTAGAAGGCTTTTAGGCAATTCAGTAATCTCAGCAGTGGCTGAATCATTATTTTCTTTAAAAACTTCATCTTCTCTAGAGATAGAATGCAAATATTCATCTGATGTATATCTTTTAACTTCAGATTGATGTTTTATAAAATCATCTAGTTCAAATTTGTTATGTATAGAGTATTTCTTTTCCCATTCTTCACGAGATTTAGAAAATTCTTCAAAAGTACTAGTACGTTTAGTAATATCAACAAGGTCAGAAAAAGCTTCTTCCTGATTAAAGGCATTTTCTTCTAGGTTTCTTGTACTTGTATATGAATCTATTTTCTTTTGATACATTTTCAAAAATGAAGATTTTGGGTATTGCTTTTCCCACTCTTTAACTTTAGATTTTAGAGTATTAAGGTCATTAGTTTCTTTTATAATTCTATACAGTTTTACTAATGCTTTACTTTGATTTTCTATTTTTTTATTTTCTTTAAACTTAATTTGAGAATAAATATATTGAGTAACTGAAGAGTAATATTCATTAAGCAAATACTCAATTTTCTTTTTGAATTCTGGACTAGCTAAACCATCTAATAGCTTTTTGTATCTATTTTTCCAAGATGAGATTCTATAATCTAAAAGTTCAATGTCTTGGAGTTGCATAGCTTCTGCAATAATTTGACAAAGTTCAAAATATGCTTTATCCTCTAATTTTTTTAACTCTTCTTTTTCTGCCTTTGTATTACTCATACAACGTCCTCCTAAAATTTATTTCAACAATAATTATAACAAGATTTGTAGGAAAAGTAAAGAAAAGATAACTTGGAATTTGTGCAAGTAAATTATTTAGAAAAATTAAAATATTAAAAATGGAAAAAACGTTGCGAATGGATTGAGCT
>CAKPJM010000015.1 GCA_934162625.1 uncultured Clostridia bacterium | reverse complement strand
TAACATTAGGCTCTGAAAGTGGAATTAGCAATAGACCTATAATACATACTATACAATTTGAGGAACTACCAGAGGCTATTAAGAACCTGCAAATCGAGTATGAAAAAGCATATAATTCAAGTCAACCAGAAGAAGAATATATAAAACAGATTGCTAAAATATATGCTGACTTTATTTTTATACAACCGTATGAAGACGGGAATAAAAGAACTGCAATGTGTGTGTTTAATAGTATGCTGATGTCTAAAAAAATTGTACCTCCACCAATAAGCTTAACAAATGACGATCAAATGGTAAAAGCGTATTATAATGCACACGAAAAAGATTATGAGATGCTACAAAATGTTGTTATAGAGGAATATAGAAAAATGAAAAGTATAACTGATAATAACAACAATAAACAAAAAGAGATAGAATCTAATTACAATAAAGAATTCGAAAAATAATTAAATGTAATTTTAAATGTGCAAGGAAAATAGAAATAACAAAAAAATATATAAGGAGTTACAATAATGATAGAGAATATAATTATTATTGTTTTTTCAATAATAATGCCAGTATTTATATTGAATAATGCGATAAGAGATTGCAAAAAAAAGAAAAAAATTAAAAACATATTAAAAGAAAATAAATATGAACTAATTACATATTTTGCTATGGTAGTTGGTTTCATAATAAGACTTATTAATTTAGAAAAGATGCCAAATGGATTAATTCCAGATGAAGCATCTGCTGGATATGAGGCTTTTTCAATTTTAAATTATGGAACAGACAGATTAGGAAAAGGTTATCCTGTATTTTTAATTTCATGGGGAAGCGGGCAAAATGCCTTATATACATACCTATTGATACCATTTATAAAAATATTAGGACTTACAAAATTTGCGGTGAGACTTCCGATGGCTATAGTATCATGCGTTTCAATTATTGCAATGTATTACTTATTAAAGAATATTTTTAATAAAAAAATAGCAACGATTGGTGTGACATTCTTAGCTATATGTCCATGGCATATAATGAAAGCAAGGTATGGATTAGAATCTAACATTTTTCCTAATGTAGTATTGTTTGCAATACTTTTTATGGTGTTAGGAATAAAAAAAGAAAAAATGAGAGATTTTTATTTGGGCTGGTTTTTACTGGGACTTTCTACTTATGCGTATGGCACATCATATTTCTTTGCTACAATTTTTTCGATTATAACACTTATATTCTTATTAGTAAAAAGAAAAATCAAATTTAAAAATGCATTTATTGCAATTTCAATTGCAGCTTTTGTAGCGCTACCAATAATTACAATGATTTTTATAAATACATTTGATTTGCAAGAAATAAAAATTTTTGGCTTTACCATACCAAGACTATTTATAAATAGATTTGAGGGAAATTGCTCTATTTTTTCATCAAATTTTATTACCAATAGTATAAATAATTTCATAACATCTTTGAAAATCTTAATAATCCAAGATGAGAATTTTATGTGGGGACTTACATATTGGTACTCTATGCCATTATTTTTAATAGGAGCATATGAAGCTATAATTAAAAATAGGAAATATCATATAACAAATCAAATAATGAACATATGGTTTTTGTCAGCAATATTACTATTATTTATGGTTACTCCTGGAATTATAAGAATAAACATAATAATGATACCTATAATTTATTATATAATTTTAGGAATGAGTATTATATTAGAAGTATATAAGAATAAAAGATGGAATTTAGTAGTAATTACAATAATAATTATTGCTTCATTTATAGGATTTGTTTATAATTATTTTTCAACTAAGTATACAGGAGCTGAATTCGTAGACGGAGTTCAAGATGTTATTAAATATGTAGATTCATTAGAAAATAAAAAAATATATATGGAATACAATATCAAAGAACCATATATATATGTATTATTTTATGCTAGAAAAAATCCAAAAGATTTTTATTCAACAGTAACATATTTTGAAGATGTAAAAATTAAAGAGTTTGAAAATGTAAAGCATTTTAATAAATACTACTTTTATATACCGGAAAACATAGAACCAAAAGAAAACAATGCATATGTTATTAGTTATGAAACATATGAAAATCTAAATGTAGATAGCGAAAACTATAAAATAACATATTTTGAAAAATATATTGTTTTAGAATAAAATAAAAAAGGTATATGGAATTCATTTTATAAAAAATATAAAAAATGTCAGTAGTAAAAAGTTAGAAAACATGATATAGTATTACAAAATATAAAACCTAAAATAAAAATAATTTAAAGAAATAATGAAAGAGGTAATAACCAAATGGGCAAAAAGAAAGTAATAATAATAGGCGCTGGGCCAGCAGGATTAACTTCTGCATATGAATTATTAAAAGATAAGAATGACCAATGTGAAGTAACAATATTAGAAGAAACAAGCGAAATTGGAGGAATTTCAAGAACTGTTAGATACAACGGAAATAGAATGGATATAGGAGGCCACAGATTTTTTTCTAAAGACCAAAAAGTCATGGAATTTTGGGAAAATTTAATGCCTCTTCAAGGCGAACCATCATATGATGATAAAAAATTGCGGAAGGGAGAAAAAACTAAAAAAAGGCGGACCAAATCCAGAAAAACAAGATAGAGTAATGCTTTTAAGAAACAGGGTTTCTAGAATTTACTATCTAAAAAAATTTTTTGATTATCCAGTAAGCATGAAAAAAGAAACATTTGTAAATATGGGATTTATAAGAACCATGAAGGCAGGATTTAGTTATTTAAAAACTATATTTGTCAAAAAGAAAGAAGATTCATTGGAAAACTTTTATATAAATAGATTTGGAAAAGTTTTATATGGAATGTTCTTTGAGAAATATACAGAAAAGTTGTGGGGAAGACATCCAAAACAAATTTCTGCTGATTGGGGAGCACAAAGAGTAAAAGGTTTATCTATAAAAGCCGTAATAAAAGATATGTTTTCAAAATTGTTTAAGAAAACCAATAAAGAAAAAGAAACATCTCTAATAGAAGAATTTTGGTATCCTAAATATGGACCAGGACAACTTTGGGAAACTTTAGCTATGGAAGTAGAAAATCTAGGCGGAAAGATAGAAAAGGGATATCTAGTAAAGAACATAAATATAGAGAAAAATACTGTAAAATCAGTAGAATGCGAAACAAAAAATGGAATGGAAAAAATAGAAGGGGATATATTTATATCTTCAATGCCACTAAAAGATTTGGTTATAGGATTTAAAGGAGAAAAAGTACCAGATAAAATACAAGATATTGCAAAAGGACTACCATATAGAGATTTTATAACAGTTGGATTACTTGTTAAAAAACTAAATTTAGAGAATAAAACAAATATAAAAACATTAGGAAACATTGTTCCAGACTGTTGGATCTATGTTCAAGAGCCAGATGTAAAATTAGGAAGAATACAAATATTTAACAACTGGTCACCATATATGGTAGAAAAGCCGGAAGAAACAGTATGGATAGGATTGGAATACTTTTGTAATGAAAATGATGGATATTGGAATATGAGTGATGAAGAATTTATAAAATTTGCAACAGAAGAACTTGAAAAAATGAATATTATAAAGAAAGAAGATGTATTAGATTCTCATAGAGAAAGAGTAAAGAAAGCATATCCAGCATATTTCGATACATATTCGGAGATAGACAAGCTTATAAAATATATAAATGAATTTAATAATTTATATTGTATAGGAAGAAATGGACAACATAGATACAATAACATGGACCATTCAATGGTAACAGCATTTGAAGCAACCAAAAATATAAAAAACAATATAAATGATAAAGAAAACATTTGGAATGTAAATACAGAAAAAGAATATCATGAGGAGAAATAGATGAATTTAATTAGTAAAAAAGATATATTAATTTTTATAATTATACTTTTGTTTGCTTTTACAATAACATATCCATTAATTATACAAATGCATTTTGCTCCAGATACTTACCAAGTAGTAGTATTAGGGTATAAAGAATATGCAAAACAGTATTTTTTAAAAAGTGGAAGAATAATAACTGCAGGCTCTTTTTTCATTGCAGATAGTCTGAATATTTCATACAAAGCATATATAATATTTATGGAAGTTGTAGCTATTATAGCACTGACACTTTCAACTATATTATTATATAAACTTTTTTTGAAGAAAATAGGAGCTGAAAATAATGCATACAAGTACTTACTTTTGGCGTCAAGTTTCTTAATTATATTTAATCCATTTGCATTAGAATTTTTACTGTATGCAGAATCTGGAATAATATGTTTGAGTATATTGTTTTCTATAATAGGATTAAGAATATTGTTTGGAGATTCAAAGCATAAATATTTAAAGGCATTAAGTTTAGTGATAGTTGCTACTATACTATATCAGGGAAATGTTAATATATTTTTTACATTATCTGTTATATTTAGTTTTATAGTAAATAAAGAAAATGGCAAACAAAACTGGAAAGATACAATTAAATATATTTTTCTTGCAGGAACAATTTTAGTAATAGCTTTTATAACTACTACATTACTTATTTTTGTATGTACTAATTTAATGAATGTAAAACAAGAAAGATTTTCAGACATACATAGTATAAACTTAGCTATGATATTTAAATCTTTTATAAGTGTTTCAGTAGATATTTTAATAAATGGGTTTAATTTTATATATAAAGGAATATTTTTTTATACAATTATAGTTACATTATTTTATATTGCAATAAAAACTAGATTAAGCTATCTTGTTAAGTATTTTCTTACAATATTTGCTGCTTTATCAGTATGTATACTACCAATTTATACAATGAAAGATGTTTTTATAAATGCTAGAATGTGTATGTCCATAGGAGCTATTATTGGTATTTCTTTTGTTTATATTGCCATGAAAGTAAATTATAACAATAAAATAGAAAAGAGCATAGTGGCAATAGCTATAACTGCAATGATATTATATACGGGCTACAACTACATAACGATTTCACAAAGCAATATAGAAGAAAACAAAATTGATAATGAAGTAGGATATAAAATAAAAGAGATAGTTCAAAATTATGAAAAAGAAAAAAATATAAAGATTACAAAAGTTGCAGTAACTAACGATATTAACAGAAGCTTTTATACATCAAAACAAATAGAAAACACTTTTACAGAAAGGTCTACAGCAAATTATTATTGTATAAAAGAGGTAATAGAATACTACTTACAAAGGCCAATAGTAATAACTGACATGGATAAGGAAACATATGACAGTAATTTTAAAGACAGGAATTGGGATGAATTTTCTGAGGAACAAATAATATTCAAAGATAACATAATGTATATGTGCATATATTAAAAGGAGAGGAAATATGAGTAAAAAAGAAATCTTTATTTATTATATAAGTATAGTATTATTTTTTATACTTATATATATAATAGAGCCTCTAATAGAAAATTATATAAGAAGTATAACAGTAGGAAGCATAATGTTAATAATTGGGGGGGTTTATGTAGCAAAACGAATAAAAAAACTAAAAATAAACTATAAGAATATAATATTAATAATAATGATTGTAGGTATTTTAACTAGAGCAATGTACATAATATATACACCAATTACAGAAAGACAACATGATGTTTATGGCATAAATGACCAGGGACACTTAGGATATATATATACAATATATCAAACAGGAAAATTACCAGAAACGAATAGTATCCAATTCTATCATCCACCTCTGTTTCACTCAATAGCAGCAGGTTGGTTAAAAGTAAACGACGTATTTAATATTGGCTTAGACAGAAGCATAGAAGGAATACAAATTATAACAGCAATCTTTTCTTCATTAATAATGCTTGTTGTATATAGAATAGTAGAAGAAATTGAAATAAAAAATATTTATAAAATATTTATAATAGCTGTAATGGCTTTTCATCCAACATTTATAATATTAGCAGGAAGTATAAACAACGATATTTTAATGATATTATTAAGTTTTTATATTATATTATATTTAATAAAGTGGAATGATAATCCTAATATTAAGAATACAATTATTTTAGCAGTGATTACAGGCTGCTCAGTTATGACTAAAATATCAGGAGCAATAATGGCAGTTCCAATAATGTATACTTTTATAAAAAAGATAATTGAAATACATAGAACTGAGAACAATAAAATACTCTTGCTATTTGGAAAGTTTATGCTGTTTGGAATAATTTCATTACCTCTAGGATTGTGGCATCCTATAAGAAACTTGATACTGTTCAATCAACCATTGGGTGGTGTATTACTACCAAGCAATAGGCTATATGTAGGACAATATTCTACAGTTCAAAGATTTTTAAGTATATCGTTTAAAGAATTATTTGGACAAGTATACTGTGTAATTCCAGATAATCATAATGTTTTTGCCTATATAGTTAAGTGTTCAATATTGGGGGAATTTACTTATAATAATAATATTAATATATATGTAACTTTTTTTAAATTTGTAAATCTTCTAATTATTTTAGCTATAGTACTATGTACATTTATATTAATTGGAAAATATAAAAGAAAAGATAAGAATAGCTTTATAATAATGATTCTTTTGATTACGTTTTTCACTAATATGATAAGCTATTATAATTTTAATGTTCAATATCCATATATATGTACAATGGATTTTAGATATATAGTTCCAACAATATTTACAGGAATAGTAACAGTTTGTATGGTATTAAATGAATATATAAAAAACAATATAATAAAAGAAATTATAGAGTATACAATTACATTGTTTTGTATTTTAAGCTTTGTTTTATTCTTTATTATATAGAAAGAGGAAAGAATGGAAAAAATATCAATAGTAGTACCTTGCTACAATGAAGAAAGTAATATAAGTAGTTTTTATGAGGAAATGATAAAAACACTTGAGAAAGTAAAAGAAAATTATAGCTATGAAATCATTTTTGTTAATGATGGAAGTAATGATAATACAGAAATAGAAGTGAAAAAAATAAGAAAAACAGATCAAAACGTAATACTAATTAGTTTTTCAAGAAACTTTGGAAAAGAAGCGGCTATATATGCTGGACTAAATAATGCAACTGGCAATTTAGTAGCGCTAATAGATGCTGACTTGCAACATCCTCCAAAAACAATATTAGAAATGCTAGAAGGAATAAATGATGGTTATGATGTTGTTGCAACAAAAAGGAAAAATAGAAAAGGTGAGACTGTTATTAAAAGTGCATTTTCTAAATTATTTTATAAAATGATGAGAATGTTTATACCAATAGAAAAAAACGTCCAAGATTTTAGACTTATGAAAAAAGAAGTAGTTGATGCGATTATATCTTTAAAAGAATACAATAGATTTTCAAAAGGAATTTTTACATGGGTTGGGTTTAAAATTAAATATATAGAAATAGAAAATATTGAAAGAAAATCAGGAAAAACCAAATGGAGTTTTAGAAAATTATTTAATTATGCAATAGAAGGAATAACGTCATTTACAACTGCACCATTAAAAGCTTCAACATTAATGGGATTTTTTATATCAATAATAGCCATAATTTCAACAATTATAATAATTTTACAAACGTTAATATATGGAAAAGATGTCCCAGGATATGCTTCAATAATAACAGCGATATTATTTATGGGAGGAGTACAATTAATATCAATAGGAATACTTTCAGAATATATATCAAAAATGTATTTAGAAATAAAAAAACGCCCTAAATATATAATTAAAAAAGAGGATTCAAAATTTTAGGAGGTAATTGCTTGAACAAATTATTATTAATAGATGGAAATAGCATAATAAACAGAGCTTTCTACGGAATAATGGGAAGTAAAATGCTTATGACAGAAGATGGAACATATACAAATGCAGTATATGGCTTTTTAAGCATGCTATTTAAAGAATTAGAAGATATAAAACCAGAATATCTAGTTGTAGCATTTGATTTAAAAGCTCCGACGCATAGACATAAAATATATGATAAATATAAAGCAAATAGACATGGAATGCCAGAAGAATTAGCAATGCAAATGCCTATATTAAAAGAAACATTAAAAGCAATGAATGTTTGCATAATAGAAAAAGAGGGCTATGAAGCAGATGATATATTAGGAACTCTTGCAAAATGGGGACAGAAGGAAGAACTAGAAGTTACTGTATTAACAGGAGATAGAGATAGTTTTCAACTAATAGACAAAAATATTAAAGTAAGAATTCCAAGAACGAAAATGGGAAAAACAGAAACAGAAGATTATACAGTAGAAAAAATAGAAGAGGAATATGGACTAGAGCCATTAGATTTAATAGAAGTAAAAGGACTAATGGGAGATGCATCAGATAATATTCCAGGAGTACCAGGAGTAGGAGAAAAAACAGCCTTAAATTTAATTAAACAATATAAAAACATAGATGAAGTATATAACCATATAGATGAGCAAAAAGGAAAACTAAAAGAAAAACTGTCAGAAAACAAAGATTTAGCATATCTTTCTAGAACTCTTGGAACAATTGATATAAATGCTCCAATAGAAAAGGATTTGAATGTTTTCCAAATAGAAGAATGGAATAAACCAGAAGTATTAGAAATATTTAAAAGACTAAAATTTAATAGATTTATAGATAGATTTGCATTGCAAGACAATGTAGGAGGGACATCTTTGGGCGAATCGCAAATCAATACTGAAATTGAACATGAAAGAATTGCGGACAAAACAAAATTAGCAGAATTAAAACAAGAAATACAAGAAAATAAAGCTATGTATTATTATCTAACAGAAGAAAAATTTATAATTTATTCTCCAAAAACTAATAAATGTTTTTCTGTAGAAAACGTACAAGATTTTAAAGACATATTTGAGGACAAGAATATATTAAAATGCAGTTACAAACAAAAAGAAGAATTTATAATATTATGGAACAAAGGAATAGAAGCTAAAAACCTTATGTTTGACATAGCTATTGCAGGTTACATTTTAAATTCGAATATAAATAAATATACAATAGAATATCTAGCAAATGAATATATAAACTTTGACATTGCAGAATACTTATCAAATACAGAAAAAACAGAAGCAGAACAAATTACATTATTTGATAATTCAGAAGAACCAAAAGAAGATAAAACATATATTTATGCGTATACAATATATAAATTATATAATGTTTTAACACAGAAAATGGAAGAGGCAGGAAGCATAGATTTATTTAATAAAATAGAAATGCCGTTAACAGAAGTATTAGCTAGCATGCAATATGAAGGAATATATATAGATAAACAAGAACTTTTAGATTTCGGAAAAGAATTGCAAGAAAAAATAGATATTTTAACACAAGAAATATATGAACTTACAGGTGAAGAATTTAATATAAATTCTACAAAACAATTAGGAGAAATCCTTTTTGAAAAATTAAAACTTACAGTTAAAAAGAAAACAAAAACAGGTTATTCAACAGATGTAGATGTATTAGAAAAAATAAAATATGAACATCCTGTAATAGAAAAAATATTAGAATATAGGCAATTACAAAAACTAAATTCTACTTACGTAGAAGGACTTATTCCATATATAGATGAAACAGGAAGAATACACTCTAAATTTCATCAAACAGTTACAACAACAGGAAGAATAAGCTCAACAGATCCAAATCTTCAAAATATACCTACAAGAATGGAATTAGGAAGAAAATTAAGAAAAGTATTTAAACCTGAACGAGGATACATTTTTGTAGATGCAGACTATTCTCAAATAGAGCTTAGAGTATTAGCACATATTTCTGAAGATAAAAATATGATAGAAGCATTTTGCAACAACGAAGACATACATGCACAAGCCGCTTCAAAGGTATTTAACATACCACTAGAAGAAGTAACAAAAGAAGAAAGAACAAAAGCAAAAGCAGTTAACTTTGGAATAGTTTATGGTATTAGTGAATTTGGTTTAGGAGAACAACTAGGAGTTCCTAGAAAAAAAGCTAAAGAGTATATAGAACAATATCTTGATAAATATAATGGTATAAAAGAGTTTATGACTAATATAGTAGAAGAAACAAAAGAAAAAGGATATGTAGAAACTCTTTACCATAGAAGAAGATATGTACCAGAATTAAAATCCAATAACTATATGGTAAGACAATTTGGTGGCAGAGTTGCAATGAACACTCCAATACAAGGAACTGCAGCAGATATTATGAAAATAGCAATGATAAATGTATATAATAAGCTAAAAGAGAACAACCTAAAATCTAAATTGATAGTACAAGTACATGACGAAATATTAGTAGAAACATTAGAAAGTGAAAAAGAACAGATAAAACAAATTGTAAAAGAAGAAATGGAAAATGTAATAAAATTAAAAGTTCCATTGCTAGCAGAAGTAGAAGAAGGGTATAATTGGTACGAAGCCAAATAAGATTTGGAATCACACCTCCCACATCAATTAAAAACAAAAGGAGAAAAAATTGAAAAGATTATTAAAATTTTTAATAACATTATTAATATTAGCATCTATAATCTTTATTTTATTTAAAGTTATAAAAATAGATGACATTATAATGAAAAAGCTATATCCACTAAAGTATAGTGAATATGTAGTAAAATATGCGGAAGAATATAATATGGATAAATATATGGTTTATGCAATAATAAAGGCAGAAAGCAATTTTGATGAAAATGCAAAATCGTCAAGTAATGCAATAGGGCTAATGCAAATAATGGAAACTACTGCACTTGAAACAGCAAACAAAATGGACTTTGAAGTTACAGAAGAAGAATTGTTTAAACCAGAAATAAATATAAAAATAGGATTAAAATATTTTACATATTTATTAAACCATTATAATAACAACTATCCCTTAGCAATAATTGCATATAATGCAGGAATGGGGAATGTAGATAGCTGGATAAAGAACGGAACAATAAAAGAAGATGGAACAGATATAGAAAATGTACCATACAAAGAAACAAATAACTATGTGAGAAAAATTTTAAGGGATTATGAAATATATAAAGGATTGTATAATTAATTATTTTGATATATAATGAAAAGCAAAATTACAAGGGAGGAATGAAATATGGCAATATTAGTTACAGGAGGAGCTGGCTATATAGGAAGTCACACAGTTGTAGAATTGTTAGAAACAGGAGAAGATATAGTTATAGTAGATAACTTTGTAAATAGTAAACCAGAAGTTTTAGAGAAAATAAAAAAAATTACAGGAAAAAACTTTAAATTCTATGAAGTTGATATATTAGATGAAGAAAATCTAGAAAAAGTATTTAAAGAAAACAATATAGAATCTGTAATACATTTTGCAGGACTAAAAGCGGTAGGGGAATCTGTCGTAAAACCAATAGAATATTATCATAATAATATAACAGGAACTTTAGTATTACTAAAATTAATGAAAAAATATAACTGTAAAAGAATAGTGTTTAGTTCATCAGCAACTGTATATGGAGATCCAGAAATAATACCTATAACAGAAGAGTGTAAAACAGGAGGAACAACAAATCCTTATGGAACAACAAAACTATTTATAGAAAGAATCTTACAAGATGTTTATGTTGCAGATAATGAATTTAGTATAGCATTACTTAGATATTTTAACCCAATAGGCGCACATGAAAGTGGACTAATTGGAGAAGATCCTAATGACATACCAAATAACCTTATGCCATATATAACAGGAGTAGCAAGTGGAAAACTAGAAATATTAAGTGTATTTGGAAATGACTATCCAACAAAAGATGGAACAGGAGTTAGAGATTATATCCATGTGGTAGACCTAGCAAAAGGACATTTAAAAGCACTTGCAAAAATTAGAGAAGAAGCAGGAGTAAAAATATATAATTTAGGAACAGGACATGGATATTCTGTACTAGATTTAGTAAATACATTCCAAAAGGTAAATAATGTTGAAGTTAAGTATAAAATTGTTGGAAGAAGAGCTGGAGATATAGCTACATGTTATGCTGACCCTTCAAAAGCAAAAAAAGAATTAGGATGGGTTGCAGAAAAAGGAATAGAAGATATGTGTAAAGACAGTTGGAATTTTATAGTTTCAAATAAATAAAAAGGAGACTTTTAATATGAAAAAGCTTTTATTAGTAATAGACATGGTAAATGGATTTGTAAAAGAAGGAGCTCTTGCAGATAAAGGAATAAATAATATAACACCAAATATTATAAATCTAATTAAAAAATATGTCCAAGAAGAAAATGATATAATAAGTATCCAAGAAGGACATAACGAAAATTCTAAAGAGTTTGAGAATTTTCCAAAACATTGTATCTTAGGAACTGAAGAGGCTGAACTTATAGAAGAATTAAAACCTTATGAAAACAATATGAAAGTAATTAGAAAAAATTCAACATCTGGATTTTTAACAAAAGATTTTTATAACTATATCAAAAATAATGAAAGCAATATAAAAGAAATAGCCTTGTGTGGTTGCTGTACAGACTTATGTGTAATGAATTTTGCTATACCATTAAAAAATTATATAAACGAAAATGACTTAAATATGGAAGTTGTAATATATAAGGATGCAGTTGAAACTTATGATGCACCAAATCACAACAGGAAAGAATATAATGAAATAGCATTTAAAATAATGGAACAAAATGGAATAAAAATAATTAAGGAAGCCTAACTTTTAGAAGATAAAAAGTAATTTGCTAAGAAAGCAAATTACTTTTTATCTTCTAATAATTTATTTTTTAAATCCCATAATTTTTGAGATAAATCTACATAGTATTTATGAGGATTTTTCATACGTTTTACTTCGCTCCATAAAGTATCTAATTCTTTTTTTGCATTTTCAGAAATCTCCTTTAAGTTAGGTGAAGTATAAACTAATTTTCCATTATCAAATATAAGTTCTTGAATAGGCTTTACGGTGTAATTTTTTAATGTTTTTTTCTTCCAAGGATTTGCAGGGTCGAATATTGTATACGAGTCAGATGAAATAACTTCATCATTAAATGTTATTACATCAGCTAGAGCTTTATTTGTATTATTATCATAAAATCTATAAACCTTTTTAAAACCAGGGTTAGTAATTTTTATAGTATTATCAGAAATTTTAATTTTAGGAACAATTTTTCCATCTTTTTCAATTGCAACTAATTTGTAAACTCCTCCAAAAACAGGATTGCTTTTTGCTGTAATTAAATTCTCTCCAACACCAAATAAATCTAATTTAGCACCTTCATCCAATATAGAAGTTATTATATATTCATCTAATGCATTTGTACCACATATTTTGCAGTCTTCAAATCCCGCTTCATCTAAAATTTTTCTAATCCTTTTAGAAAGGTAAGATAAATCACCACTGTCTAATCTTACAGCCTTTGGTCTATATCCATTTGGGACTAAAACTTCATTAAAAACTTTTATAGCATTCTGTATACCGGAATTTAAAGTATCATAAGTATCTATAAGAAGAGTACAATCATCAGGATAGTTTTCGGCATAAACTTTGAACGCTTCATATTCAGAATCAAAAGCCTGTATAAAACTATGAGCCATTGTGCCACTCGCTGAAACATTAAACTCTTTTGCAGTAAGAGTACAAGAAGTACCAACACATCCACCAATTACAGCGGCACGCGCACCATATACAGCAGCATCTACACTATGAGCTCTTCTTGCGCCAAATTCCATTACAGGTCTTCCTTTAGCAGCACGAACAATTCTACTAGATTTTGTTGCAATTAAAGATTGATGGTTAATTAAACAAAGTAAAGCTGTTTCTAAAATTTGAGCTTCTATAATTGGAGCTTTAACAGTAATTAATGGTTCGTTAGGAAATACTACAGTTCCTTCTGGTACAGCCCAAATAGTTCCTGTGAATATAAAACTCTTAAGATAGTTTAAAAATTCATCAGAAAATTTATTTAAACCTTTTAAATATGAAATATCATCTTCATCAAATTTTAAATTTTTAACATAATCAATAACTTGCTCTAAACCAGCAAATATAACATAACCGCCTTCATCTGGTATCTTCCTAAAAAACACATCAAAATATGCAATTGTATCTTGTATGCTTTTGGTAAAATAACAATTAGACATTGTAAGCTCATAAAAATCTGTAACTAATTCTAATTTTCTACTATCCATAATTACACCCCTTAAATATTTTTTTATAAATCAAAATAATTGTAACACTTATGTGGAAAACAATCAAGATTTACTGAACTTTGAAACACCAGAACAAAGTGGCTTAAGTCACTCTTTGTTCTTGCTGATTTGAGTTTCTGAATGAAATGAGAAATTTCCTAGTATAGAACAAAGCGACTTTAGTCGCCCTTTGCTCTCGCCGATTTGAGTTTCCGAATAAAATGAGGAAATCTCAAAGGCAATAGCGATTGTAGCATTTTTATATAGTAGGAAATGAGAAATTTCCTACTATATAAAAAATCAAAAACTCTCGGCTGAGAGTTTTTGAATCTTTGATAATCGTAGATTTAAGTCATACGACTTTCAAAAAAACTTGATTGCCCCTGCTTATTGTCAAAGCCTGATAAGCGTTTTGGTCATCATGTGCTTCACATATAAGGATGGCAACCATGCCTGTTGAATCACAACAAGCTTCAACAAAGGTATCACTTTTGAAAAAATTTTTCAAAGCGACAAGCTGGGTGTCTGTCAGACGAAGTCCCTCTTCAGTATAGTAAGGAATACCAGTTTCTTCTGTGCCAGCGTAGTAATAAGAAGTAGAATGCCACTTCATAATTGTTGAAAATGGAAACCGAATGCCGATTTTAATGATGCCGGGGACGCTACCTGAATCTTGAGTGCTCATCAAAATTCAATCCTTTCTTTATAAAATTTTAGTACGCAAACAGTGTACTATTAAAGATATTATATCATATCTACATAAAATAATCAAATTTGATTCCTTGACTGGAATATTACAATAGAATATAATTATTAAAAATAAAATAAATGGAGAAAAAGGAATGGAACAATTTTCAAGAACAGAGTTATTAATAGGAAAAGAAAACTTAGAAAAATTAAAAAATAGTAAAGTAGCAATATTTGGAATAGGTGGAGTAGGGTCTTTTGTAGTAGAAGCCTTAACAAGAGCTGGAATAGGTAACTTTATTTTAGTAGATAAAGACAATGTGGATTTAAGCAACTTAAATAGGCAAATTATAGCAACAAGAAAAACTGTTGGAAAGCCAAAAGTAGAAGTTGCTAAAGAGCGCATCTTGGAAATAAATCCAAATGCAGAAGTAGAAATTTATAAAGAATTTTTTATGCCGGAAACAGAAGGTATACTAGACAGTACTATATCATATGTAGTAGATGCAATAGACACAGTAACTGCTAAAATAGAACTAGTAAAAAGAGCACAAGAATTGAATATTCCTATTATATCTAGTATGGGAACTGGAAATAAATTAGACCCAACAAAGTTTGAAGTCTCAGACATATACAAAACAAGTGTGTGCCCATTAGCAAAGGTTATGAGAAAAGAACTAAAAGCAAGAAAAATAAAGAAACTTAAAGTTGTTTACTCAAAAGAACTTCCTATAAAAGTAGCAAGAAATGAAGAAGTAATTAAACAAATACCAGGAAGTATATCATTTGTTCCATCTGTTGCAGGACTAATTATAGCAGGAGAAGTAATTAAAGATATAATAAATTATAAGGCGGAGGAAAAATAATATGAATGAAGCAATTCCTGAATTTTTAAGTGAAATGCTAATAAAAGAATATGGAAGCGAGTTAACAAATCAAATAGTAGAGGGATATAAGTTAAAACGAGTTACTACATTTAGAGCGAATACATTAAAAACAAATGCAGAAGAGGTAGAAAATACTTTAATTAAGCTTAAAATAAAATATGAGAAAAGTCAGTGGAATAAAGAAACTTTTATTATAAGAAATGAAAGTGCAGATACAATTAAAGAAATAGATATTTATAAAGAAGGGAAAATATATTTACAAAGTTTATCATCAATGCTTCCACCAATAATATTAAATCCAAAAGAAAAAGAAAACATATTAGATATGGCAGCTGCACCAGGAGGAAAAACTACACAAATGGCTAGTTTATCAGATAATAAAGCAATGATAACTGCGTGTGAAAAAAATAAAATAAGAGCAGAAAGGCTTAAATATAATTTAGATAAACAAGGAGCTACAAGAGTTAGTGTAATGCTAAAAGATTCTAGAAAATTGGATAATTTTTTTTCATTTGACAAAATTTTGTTAGATGCGCCTTGCAGTGGAAGTGGAACTATAAGTATAAATAATAAAAAACAATGTGAGCTATTTACAAAAGAATTAATAGAAAGATCTATTAAAACTCAAAAAGAATTAATTAAAAAAGCCAGCAAAATTTTAAAACTAGGAGGAGTTTTGGTTTACTCAACTTGCTCAATTTTAAAAGAAGAAAATGAAAATATTATAAAAGAAATTTTGAAAAATGGAGAAATGAAACTAGTACCAATTGATAAAGAGATTTTTAAAGGCATTCCAGAGCTTCCAGTGACTATAGAAGGAACAATGTGTGTTTGCCCAAGTGAAATGTATGAAGGATTCTTCGTAGCAAAATTAGAAAAAATCAAATAGAAAGGATGTTTTTATGGCAAATGTAATTGATTATATAAAATGGAGAGGTGACTTAAATCTATTACAAGATGAATTTAATGAAATAGATAATTTAATATTATCAAGATTTTCATATTTTCCATTAGATAATTTAATAAAAAAAGATGAAACAGTGAGTATAAAAGAATTAAGTGAAAGATTTAAAAATACGGATATTTCTAAGATGAAAATCTTATGGCCTAATGATGTAGACTTGTTTCCAGTAATGGGAGAATCTAAAAGATTTGGAGAAATGAAAGTAACAAAGTATATTAATAAAGTGAAACCAGAAAAAGAAGAACAATTCTCGGCAGTAACGATAATAATGCCAGATGATACTCTATATGTTTCTTATAGAGGAACAGATAATACTGTTGTAGGATGGAAAGAAGACTTAAATATGAGCTTTAAAAGCCATGTAGCAGGACAACTGGAATCTAAGAAATATCTGGAAGAAATAGCTAATAAATATCCTAATAAAATAAGAGTAGGAGGGCATTCTAAAGGAGGAAACTTTGCTATATATGCATCGATATTTGCTGAAAGCGATGTAAAAGATAGAATTATAAATATTTATAATAACGATGGACCGGGCTTTGGAGACGACATAATACAAACAGAAGAATACAAAGGCATAATAAAAAAAGTAAATACATATATACCTCAAGAATCTGTTTTTGGAAGACTTTTAAACCATGAAGAGAAATATACAATAGTAGAAAGCATAGAAAAAGGTTTTATGCAACATGATTTATATACTTGGCAGGTTTTAGGAAATAAATTTATATATTTGAAAGAAGTTACTAGTGGAAGTGATTTTATAGATAAATCTATAAAAGACTGGCTTAAACAAGTAGATGCAAAGCAAAGAGAACAAGTTATAGATATAATATTTGAAATAATAAACTCGACTAATGTAGAAACAGTATCAGAATTGAAAAAACAATGGTTTTCAAATGCTGGAACATTGTTTAAATCGTATAGGCAAGTTGATGAAGAAAATAGAAAAATGATTTTTGCAACATTAACTGAATTGTTGAAAGTTGTAAAAAATAATTTTATAGAAGAACATAAAAACCAAAAAAATAAATGATAGAAATACTATCACACCTTGTAACAAAATGTAAAAAAACTTCATATTATGTAGTGCGAGGTGAAAGATTTGAATTGGTTTGAGAATTTAACTCCAGTAACCCAGGCATTAATTGCAACTATATTTACTTGGGGAGTGACTGCTCTTGGAGCATTAGTAGTTTGTTTTTTTAAAGAAGTAAATAAAAAGGTTTTAGATACAATTTTAGGATTTAGTGCAGGGGTAATGATAGCAGCAGCCTTTTGGTCTTTAATAGAACCATCAATAGATTTATCTGAGGAATTGGGCTACATAGTATGGCTTTTGCCAGCTATAGGGTTTATTTTTGGAGGATTATTTGTATTAGTATCAGATAAATTTTTAGATAAAATGCTAAAAAGCAGAAAAAATTTAAGAAGTTCTAGCTCATTAAAAAGAAGCATACTTTTAATATCTGCAATAACTATTCACAATATACCAGAAGGAATGGCTGTAGGAGTAGCTTTTGGTGGAATTGCAAGTGGTGTACCAGGAATGACTTTAATAGGTGCAATTATGCTTGCATTAGGAATTGGAATTCAGAATTTTCCAGAAGGAGCAGCGGTTTCTCTTCCATTAAGAAGAGAAGGGTATTCTAGGGTAAAAAGTTTTATGATAGGGCAGGCATCAGCATTAGTTGAACCAGTATCTGCTATAATAGGTGCAATACTTGTAATGTATATAAGAAGTATGTTACCATTTTTACTAGCATTTGCTGCAGGTGCAATGCTTATAGTTGCTTCAAGAGAGCTATTACCTGAGTCAATAAAAGAAAATAAGAATTTATCTACATTAGGTTTAATTGTAGGATTCGTATTAATGATGGTTTTAGATGTAGCCTTAGGGTAAATATTAAGATTATTAGAACAAAGCGACTTTAGTCGCCCTTTGCTCTCGCCGATTTGAGTTTCCGAATAAAATGAGGAAATCTCAAAGGCAATAGCGATTGTAGCATTTTTATATAGTAGGAAATGAGAAATTTCCTACTATATGAAAGAAGAGCGAACAAAATAAGTTCGCTCTGTTCATTTAAACTAAAATTTGATTTTAAAGTATTAAATAGTTGGCAAATATAGAAATGTATGATAAAATATTTAAGGTTAAAAAATCAAGACAATATAAATTGTCTAATATATATTAAAATAAAAAGGAGGAAAACGCATGTCAGGACATAGCAAATGGCACAATATAGCAGCAAAAAAGGGAAAAGCAGATGCTGCAAGAGGTAAAATATTTACCAAATTAGGAAGAGAATTATTAATAGCAGTAAAAGAAGGTGGACCAGAACCTGCAGGAAATTCAAAATTAAAAGCTGTTATAGCAAAGTGTAAAGCTGCTAATATGCCTAATGATACAATAAATAATGCAATTAAAAAGGCTTCAGCAAGTAATGAAAACTATGAAGAAATAGTATATGAGGGATATGGACCAAATGGAGTTGCAGTAATAGTAAATGCTTCAACAGATAATAAAAATAGAACAGCAGCAGATGTAAGACATGTATTTGATAAAGCAGGAGGAAATTTAGGAACAAGTGGCTGTGTTTCATATATGTTTAACAAAAAAGGTGTTATTGTTATTGATAAAACAAAAACAGATTTATCTGAAGATGAACTAATGCTATTAGCTTTAGATAACGGAGCAGAAGATTTCAATGTAGAAGAAGAATGCTATGAAATTATAACAGAACCATCTGATTTTACTACAGTTAGAGAAGCTTTAGAAGGAGAAGGATTAGAATTTGTAGAAGCAGAGGTTCAAATGATTCCTACAACATATGTTTCATTAGACGAAAAGGGATGCGAAAGAATGCAAAGACTAATAGATAACCTAGAAGATTTAGACGATGTAATGGATGTATATCATAATTGGGAAGAATAAAAGAACCCCTCTCAAATGTTTTGAGAGGGGGTTTCTATTGCAAAATTATTATAACATGCTTTTATAAAAAACACAATCAAACAATTATTAACTTTTTAGTATAGTCTAAATTGGCTTTTGAATCATATTCATATCCTAGAGTATAAATATTAGAAGCTAAAATATCTTTTGAAAGCATTGCTTCTAAGGTTTTATTTGAATTTGTATCTACAAATTTTTTTACAGAAGTTATAACAGGGTATTTAAATTTTTTGTTGCTCATTTCAGATAAAAGATTTTTTCCTCTTTCACTTATACCTAAAACCCTAATATAAGGTTTAATTTTATAAGAATCCTGAATATCTTTTTTGGTTATATTTAATAAAGCATATAATGAGATTCTTTGTATTCTAGAACGAGTATATCTTTTTGATTTGATGTTATTTATTAAATCTTCCAAATTATTACAAGAGTTAGCTGCATTTTTTATAGAGTTTTCTAAACCCTCGCAAACATCTTGCAGATTTGCAATTTCATCTATATTCATTTTTCTTAAAGTAAATATTATTTCTTTTTCAAAGGCATTAATACCATTTATAGTTTTTCCATATTTAATATTTGAAGATAAAATATTAAAGGATTCTTTTGGAACTAATCTTTTTATATCATTGTTACTTTGAATTAAATTCCTTATTGCTGTAGCACTAGCAAATCTTCCACTAGCATTCATATTATTGTAGCCTGTACCAATTCTTTTTATAGTTATAGGCAAGATTTTACTTTTATACTTTTTAATAGACTTTAAATATTCTATTGCAAGTATATTATTTGGAGAAGATAGAATATTAGAATATCTTCTTATGTCATTTAAATAAAACAATATTGCATTTTCTCTAGCCTTTGGATAAGACAAGCCTTTATCAAGCTCATGATTCAAAATAGTCAAATACTCTTTTGGCTCATTATAAAATATATCTGCAAACTCATTTAGTATAGATAAATTTCCGAACTTCGCTACCAAAAGACAATGTAACATCATCAAATGCACTTAAAAGTTTAATTGCACCTTGAGCAAAGTTCTCTGCACTAGATAAACTATAAACTGTAGGTAATTCTATAACCATATCAAAACCACATTTTATAGCAATTTCTGCTTTAGACCATTTATCTATCAAAGAAGGTTCTCCTCTTTGGCAAAAATTACCACTCATAATGCAAATAGAATAATCAGGATTTACCAATTGTTTAGACTTCTGTAATTGGTAAAGATGACCATTGTGAAAAGGGTTATATTCAGATATAATTCCTAGAATTCTACTCATTATTTTACTCCTATATTATTGCAAATTTTGTTTATTTGTTGATATAATATCATAAAAGATAAAAAAAGACAAATTTGAATTCGAACAAATGGGGACAGACCCCTTTTGTTTGAATTCGAACAAAAGGGGTCTGTCCCCATTTGTTCGAATTCAAATTTCTTAAAGATAAAGAAAGGAACAAAAATGGACAAAGTTATAATTTATACAGATGGAGCATGTTCTCGGAAATCCAGGACCAGGAGGATGGGGAGCAATACTTATGTTTAATGATATAAAAAGAGAAATAAGTGGTGGAAAAAAAGACACGACTAATAATGTAATGGAAGTTACTGCTGTAATTGAAGCTTTAAAGCTACTAAAGAGAGAATGCGAGGTAGAAGTGTATAGTGATAGTGCATATGTAGTAAATTGCTTTAATAATGGCTGGATATATAATTGGATAAAAAACAATTGGAGAACTTCTGGAAAAGAACCAGTAAAAAACAAAGAATTATGGCAAGAACTATATGATTTAACTAAAAAACACAAGGTAAAATTTGTAAAAGTTAAAGGACATAGTGACAATGAATTTAACAATAGGTGTGATGAATTAGCAAGAGGAGAAATAAAAAAACAGTGAACTATTACCAGAAAGTTACAAATTAATAACATTTATATTACAATATTGAAATGGATTCTTATTTTACATATAATAAAAATAAGTAAAAATATGGAGGAATGTTATGGAGGAAGCATTTTCAGAACAAATATTATTAGAGAAAGAGTTTAGCAAAAAAATAGAATTAATGAGTAAGCTTAAAGAAAAAGAGGGAATCTTCTTTGACAATACAGTAATATTTAAAGCTTTAATTACAAAATTATTTATAGAGACTATGGAACTAGATGTAGATGAAAACAAAGTGGTAACAGCAATGCTACTATGTCAATGCAAAAAAATTAATAATGCGCAAGACATAGAAAAAATAAAGTCATATGCAAAAGAGAGCGCTGAATTTCTAGAAAAATTAGGCTTTAACAAGGAGTTTTGTTTATTGTGTGAGCAACATAATAGATATAGCAATAACTACCCTAGAAAAAAAGAAAGTGACATATTAGAATTAGTAGATCAATTTGGAGGAATGCTTTTAGATAGACCAGAAAGAGTTGCGTTTCCAATAGAAGAAGCACTAATATTGTTAGAAAGTAGAAATTTAAAAGGATGTAACAATATATATTTAGAAGATTTTAAAAAATTCATTAATATAGCAAAGGAGATAAACGCATGATAGATTTTTATAAACATAGTCTTTTATCAATACTTGGGAAAAATGCTGGCTCAATGTCAGAAATAGAATATCATAGAGAAATTCTAACTAACTATGATATGTACTTAAAGAAGTTAAAAGAAAAGAAAAAAGAGATAGAAGAAAATGGTGGAAACAATAACACAGAAATATATTTATAAAGGATGGAATAAAAAATGTACGAAGTTTTTGCAGATTTACACGTGCACATAGGAAGAAGCGAAAATAACAAACCAATAAAAATAACAGCAGCAAGAAGCCTTAATTTTGCAAACATTGCAAAAGAATGTAGAGATAGGAAAGGAATAGATATAGTAGGAATTATAGACTGTGCATCACCATATGTAATAGAAGATATAGAGAATTTTTTAAAAACTGGCGAGGCATATGAAATAAAAGATGGTGGAATAATATATAAAGATAAAGTATGCATAATTTTAGGAAGTGAAATAGAAACTTCAGAAAAAGGTCTAAATGGACATTGTGGAAGTGCTCATAATTTATGCTATTTTCCACATTTAGAAGATATAAAAGGTTTTTCGAAAGAAATGAGCACACACATTAAGAATATTACATTAAGTTCTCAAAGAGCAAACATTTCTGCATATGAGTTAATAGATATAGTAGAAAAATATAATGGAATTTTAGTGCCAGCACATTGCTTTACTCCACACAAAAGTTTTTATGGAAATTGCACAGACAGATTAGAAAAAATATTTAAAGAAAAATATTCTAAAATACCTGCAATAGAATTAGGCTTGAGCTCCGATACATTTTTAGCAGATACTATTTCAGAATTAGAAACAAAAACGTTCTTAACTAATTCTGATGCCCATTCATTACCTAAAATAGCTAGAGAATATAATAAAATGTTGGTAGGAGATATAAGCTTCAAGGAACTATTAAAGGCCTTAAAAAATGAAGATGGAAGAAAAATTATAACAAATTATGGATTAGATCCAAAGCTTGGTAAGTATCATAGAACATATTGCGAAGTTTGTGGAAAAAATATACCAGGAAATGCACCTGTAACAGTATGTGATACATGCGATAGTAAAAATATCACAATGGGAGTGTACGACAGAATAGAAATAATAAAAGATAAAAGAGAAACAAAAAGTCCAGAGAATAGACCAGAATATGTTTACCAAATACCACTTACATTTATTCCGGGACTTGGGAAGAAAACAATAGACAAACTATTAGATAATTTTGGAACAGAAATGAATATATTACACAAACTAGGTAAAGATGATTTGGAAGCAGTTGTAGGAGAAAAAACAGCAAATAGTATAATTTCAGCAAGAGAAGGAAAAATGACAATACAAGCAGGCGGTGGAGGAGTTTACGGACAAGTTAAAGCTTGCTAGAATGAAAAGTAAAGGACAATAAATTCTTTAGACAACATAAAATTGAACTATGAAAATTGTAGGGGCGAATTTATTCGTCCGCACTTTAGAAAAAATGACTAAAAAAGAAGAAAGGGGAATTCAAATGAAAAAGGAAATAAGTAACAAAAAAGCAGTGGTTGCACTAATAGTAATAGCTTTATTGCTAATAACTTTAGGAATGGTGTATGCAAATTTTTTTGCAAATAAAAAAGAAAATAATAACAATAATGTAGTAGTAAAGAAGAATTATTCAGAAGATATACAAACAGTTGCAACACTGGAAGATGAGATAACAACAAATAGTGTATGGTGCGGAACTTTCCAATTAGTATGGAATGATATGATTGATAATGTAGTAAAACAAGATGTAGTATTTACACCACAGGAAAAAATAGTAGAGAATTTAAACAAGCAAACTTTTAAGGAAGACCAACTTTCAGAAAAAGATTATTATAAAGTATATGACTTACTAACATTAGATTTAAAGGAAAAAATAGAGAAAGCACTTAAAGAAAAATTCAATGAGCAAAGTGATATATTAGGTAGTATAGATTGGTCGAAAGCGCCTAAAGATGCTTCACGGATATACAGATAATTATAAGAAATATCTATTCTATGCAATGCTAAAAAAAGAATTTAATTTTGAAAATGACTTTGATGAATTAGACAATGGAACATTTGGTACAAAATATAATGACATAAAATACTTTGGAATAAATAAATATTCAGATTCAAAGCTATATAATCAAGTTGAAGTATTATATTATAATTCTGAAAGTGACTTTGCAGTTATATTAAATACAAAAGAAGGAGAGCAAGTAATACTATGTAGAGGAGCAGAAGGTAAAAAATTTGCTACAATATATAATAATATAATGGAAAAAGCAAATGCATATAAAGGAAACAAAAAATTTACAGAAGATGATTCCTTAAAAGTTCCAAGCATAAAATTTAATACAAAAAAAGAATTTGATGAGTTGTGCAATAAAGAATTTCTTGCTAAAGATGGTGATAAATGTAGAATAGAACAAGCAATTCAAACAATAGAATTAGAAATGGACAAATCAGGAGGAAAAATAAAAAGCGAAGCAGCAATAGTAATGACAAAGGCGACAGCTATGATGCCTGTTGAAGAACAAAGGTATTTTTACTTAAATGATGAATTTACAATGTTCTTAAAAGAAGAGGATAAAGATATGCCATACTTTGCAGCAAATATAGAAGACATAACTTTATTTCAATAATAAGTTAGGACTCCGGAAGAAATGGGACAGACCCCTTTTGTTTAATTTCAAACAAAAGGGGTCTGTCCCATTTCTTCCGGAATTAAATATTAGAATATATAT
>CAKPJM010000014.1 GCA_934162625.1 uncultured Clostridia bacterium | reverse complement strand
CAAGCTCACGGGTATTCCCCCGCCTCAAAGGGCTGTCGACGCATTGTTTGTAAAAATTAATAATGTTATCTTTTAACGCGGAATAAATTCAGCTTTGTTACTCAAAAAAACTATGTTTATTTTGCTTGTCTAATTTAATATATACGCTTAAATTGTTTTGATTATCACAGGTCGCAAGAAATACATTTTTTATATCTGCAATTCCTTGGCTTTTTAAATTTTTTTCTAACCAATTTATATTATTTCCAGTTTTTTCTAAATTCTCTTTTAATAAAATTCCATCTAAAATTACATTAATAGTAACATTTTCTTGCTCTGGATTTAAATTTAAATCTTCTGGTGTTGATGGTCTTTTTAAACTTTTTGGAAGGAAACTAATTTTGCCATTTGGTTCTAAAATTGCTGTTTGAATATCGCTTAGATTAAAATACCCATTTATTCTACATTCCATTAAAAATTCATTTAAATCTAACTTTGCAGATTTGAAATTTTTTCTATAAAGCTTTCCATTATCTAATAAAATTTTTGATTTACCTGTAAAAAATCTTCTTAAATTTAAATTTTTACAAGTCAAGTAAGAAATTAAAAAAGTAACAAATCCATATACAAGCATTGCAACAACCGGTTCCATAAAATTATTTTCCAAAGAAGTAGACATCTCTGCTGCAATAGAACCAATTGTAATACTAACAATGTAGTCAAACATAGTTAACTGAGACATTTCTCTATTGCCCATCAATTTTGTAAGCAAGAATAAAATTATTAAAGAGCCCAGAGATAAATAAGTAATTTTTAAAATATTATCCATAAATTCACCTAAATATATTTTGGCAAAAATGCAAAATATTATGCATATAAAATTGCAAAATATAGCTAATTGTAATATAATAGAAAAACAGTAAGAAAAATTGAAATTGGGACAAATGGGGACAGACCCCTTTTGTTTTAATTTAAACAAAAGGGGTCTGTCCCCATTTGTCCCAATTTCAATTTATAAAAAAGGAAGAATTTATATGAAATCAAAATATGCAGATTTAAAGAATGAAATAAATTTAGAAAAAATAAAAGAAGCGGCTGATTCTATTAAAAATGGAGAATTGGTTTTATTCCCAACTGAAACTGTTTATGGAATTGGAGCGAATGCTTTAGATGAAAATGCTGTAAGCAAAATATTCAAAGCAAAAGGAAGAGCTGGAGATAATCCATTAATTGTACATATTTCTAATTTGGACATGCTAGGAAATTTAGTGCAAAATATTGGCGAAGTAGAAAAAAAACTAATGGAAAATTTTTGGCCAGGACCTTTAACAATTATATTAAATAAAAAAGAATGCATTCCATATAATGTAACAGCAGGGTTAGAAACAGTTGGAATAAGATTTCCAAGTAATAAAATAGCACAGGATTTAATAGAGTTTTCTAATTTACCTATTGCGGCACCAAGTGCAAATATATCTGGAAAACCTAGTGGAACAAAAATAGAAGATATAATAGGAGAATTAGACGGAAAGGTTGATTATATATTAGATGCAGGAATAACAGATATAGGTGTAGAATCAACAGTAATAAGAGTTGTGGATGATATTGTTCATATATTAAGACCTGGAAAAATAACAAAAGAAGATATAGAAAAATTAGGCATAAAAGTAGAAGTAGAAAAACAAATAATGGAAGAATGCAAACCCGATGAAAAGGTAATGTCTCCAGGAATGAAATATAGGCATTATGCACCAAATACAAAGTGTTTATTAGTGTATAGTAGTGACAATGAAAAACTTGTAAATAAAATAAATGAAGAAATAGAACTAGAAAAAAATATATTGGTGCTAGGAAGAACAAGTAATTTAGAAAAATATAAAACAAAAAATAAGTTGGATATGGGAGAAACACTAGAAGAAATAAGCCAAAACATTTTTACCCTTTTAAGAAAAGTAGATTCTTATAACGTAGATTTAGTAATTATTGAAGGCGTAGAGAAAAAAGGATTGGGACTTGCAATAATGAATAGGTTAATTAGAGCATGCGAGCATAATTATATAGAAATTTAGAAAATCATGCATACATTAAAAAATAGCGTTGACAACCAGTAGGTTTTAAGATATAATATAAAAAGTTTAAAAATCCCACAAGTTTAAAAACTTGCTAATTGTGAGGGGAGGGAAATAAAAGTGTCAGAAATAAAAGTTAATAATGGTAATATAGAAGACGCATTAAAAAGATTTAAAAGACAATGCGTAAGAAACGGTGTTTTGCAAGAGGTTAGAAAAAGAGAACACTATGAAAAACCTAGTGTAAAAAGAAAGAAAAAATCAGAAGCAGCAAGAAAAAGAAAATTTTAAAAGTATTAGAGGTGGAAGTTAGGAGGAAGACTTTCATCTTTTTGTTTTATATACTAGGAAATAAGAAATTTCCTAATATATAAGAATATTAAAGGAGGAAAAAATATGTTAAAAGAAAAGTTAATGGAAGATTTAAAAGAGGCTATGAAGGAGAAACAAACTTTAAGAAAAAATGTTGTTCAAATGATAAGAGCGGCAATTCTTCAAGTGGAAAAGGATAAACAAATAGAATTAGAAGATAATCAAATACTAGAAATAATAGCAAAAGAGGCTAAAAAAAGAAAAGATTCTTTATCAGATTATGAAAAAAGCGGAAGAGAAGATTTAATTAATCAAGTTAAAGAAGAAATAGAAATAATATCAGAATATTTGCCAAAACAATTAACTAAAGAAGAAATAACAGAAATAGTAAAACAAGTAATAGAAGAAACAGGAGCAACAAGCATAAAAGATATGGGAAAAGTAATGAAATCTGCCAAAGAAAAAATGGGAGCAACAGCAGATGGAAAAACTATAAACGAAGTAGTAAGAGAACTGTTAAATTAAAAACCGAAAAGAATAAAAACTGAATATTGAGGGAAGAATACAAATATCGTTATACGAGGAGGAAAAATATGTCATATACAATTAAAGAGATAAAACAGGGAATAAAAGTACACTGTATAGAAACTAAAAAATTCAAAACAAATTTAATGACTGCTGTAATAACATTACCATTAAATAGAGAAAGGGTTACTTTTAATAGTGTAATACCAGCAGTTTTAAAAAGAGGAACTGAAAATTTAAAAACACAAGAAGAAATTGCAAAAAAATTAGAAGAAATGTATGGTGCAGAATTTGATTGTGGAATAGAAAAAATCGGAGATAATCATGTACTTAAATTTTATTTAGAAACTCTTAATGATAACTTTATACCTAAGGACTATAAAGAAAACCTTACTGCCGAAAGCATTAATTTATTATTAGATATAATATTTAATCCATATACTGAAAATAATAAATTTAAGGAAGAATATGTAGAAGCAGAAAAGAACAATATTAAATTATTAATACAAGCAAAAATAGATAACAAAGATGCATACGCATTAAATAGTTGTATAGAAGAAATGTATAAAGGAAAACCATATGGATTATACAAATATGGATATATAGAAGACTTAGAGAAAATAAATGCACAAAACTTATATGAATATTATAAAGAAGTTATAGAAAAAGCAAAGATTGATATATTCTTTTCAGGAGATATAAACGCTAAAGAGATAGAACAAGAAGTAGAGGGAAACTGCAAAATAAAAGAACTTGTGGGTAGAGATGCAAAAATCATAGTAAACAAAGAAGAAAAACAAAAACAAGAAATCAAAAATAAAGAAGATAAAATGGATGTAACACAAGGAAAATTAGTAATAGGCTTAGATGTAAACTATACAGGCGAAGATGTAAAATTTCCAATATCAATATATAATGTAATATTAGGTGAAAGTGCAACATCAAAATTATTTCAAAATGTTAGGGAAAAAGCAAGTTTGGCATATACAGCAAGATCAAACTATGTAAGACAAAAATCAAATATATTTATTAGATGTGGAATAGAAATAGAAAACTTTGATAAAGCACTAGAAATAATAAAGAAACAATTAGAAGATATGAAAAATGGTGATTTCACGGAAGAAGATTTAGAAAATGCGAAAAAATATATGATATCTGGAATTACATCTATCCAAGATGAGCAAGACTCTGAGGTTACTTATTATATAGGTCAAGAACTATCAGAAAAATTCACAACATTTGAGGAATATGCCAAAAAAATAGAAGAAGTATCTATGCAAGATGTAAAAGATGTTGCAAACAGCATAGATATAAATACAATATATTTTTTAAGAAATTAACGATTCTAGGGACTGTCCCTCTTTTGTTGGATAACAAAAGGGGACTGTCCTGAATCGTAAACAAAATCTGTTGCAAACGCTGTAGGGGCGATTTTAATCGTCCGTATTATTTATTAATTAAATAGATAACATATTAATTTTAAAAACAATGGTCTCCAAGCTCACGGGTATTCCCCCGCCTCAAAGGGCTGTCGACGCATTGTTTGTAAAAATTAATAGTGTTATCTTTGAACAAATTAATGAAAAATAAATTTTTCATTAATCCGACAAAGAATGAGGCAATTTAAGTTTATAGACCGTTTAACATAGAGTTAATAAAGAAATATAACAAAATATATTTTATAAAAAAGGAGAGAGAAACTAATGCAAATCATAGAAAATTTACAAGTTAAAGAAAAATTATATATAGAAAAACTAGAAAATGGCTTAACTGTTATGATTATTCCTAAAACAGGTATTAGAAAAAAATATGTAATGTGGGCAACACATTACGGATCAATAGATAACAAATTTGTAATACCAGGAGAAGAAAAAGTAACAGAAGTACCAGATGGAATAGCGCATTTCTTAGAGCATAAAATGTTTGAACAAGAAAACGGAACAAATAGCTTAGATGTTCTAACAGCTTTAGGAGTTAATGCAAATGCATACACAACAACGAACTATACAACATATCTATTTGAAGCGACAGACAATTTTTATAAAGCACTAGATGAACTTATGGATTATGTGCAACACCCATATTTTACAGATGAAAATGTAGAAAAAGAAAAAGGAATAATAGCTCAAGAAATAAATATGTATAATGACTATCCAGATTGGGAAGTGTACATGAATGCACTAAAATGTATGTATAAAAATAATCCAATAATAATAGATATAGCAGGAACTGTGGAATCTATACAAAAAATAGATAAAGATATTCTATATAAATGCTATAATACTTTTTATAATCCTTCAAACATGCTTATGTGTTTTTGCGGAGACTTTAATCCAGAAGATTTAATTAAAGAAGTAAAAAATAGATTAGTAGAAAAGAAACCTCAGGGAGAAATAAAAAGAATATATCAAGAAGAGCCAGCAAACATTGTAGAAAAGCGAAAAGAACAAACAATGGAAGTAAGCATGCCATTATTTGTTATAGGAATAAAAGATAAATTAGAAAAAGAAAACATAGTAAAAAAACATATTGCAATAGAAATATTATTAAATATGCTTATTGGAAAAAGCTCAGATTTATACAAGGATTTATATCAGGAAGAACTTTTAATATCAGAGCCATTTGTAGAATATGAATTTGGAGAAGACTACGCACATGTTGCAATATCAGGAGCTTCAAAAGATCCAGATAAGATATTAGAGAAATTATTAGAGCAAATAAACAAAATGAAAAAAGAAGGAATTAAAGAAGAAGACTTTAATAGGATAAGAAATATGCTTTATGGAAATGCTGTAAAAGAATTCAATAGTGTTTCAGATATTGCTAGAATGTTTGTTACAGACTATTTTAAAGGAATAAATAGTTTTGACTATTTAGAAACATACAAACAAATTACTATGGAATATGCAAAACAAGTTCTAGAGGATACTTTTAAAGAGGAAAATACTGTAATATCAATAATAAAAGGAAAAGAATAAATGAATGTAATAACATTTCCAGGTTTAAATTTACAATTTAATATAAACAGAGTAGCATTATCTATAGGTGGTATAAGCATCTATTGGTATGCGATTCTTATGACATCTGCATTTGCAATTAGTTTACTAATTTACAAATTAAAGAATGGAAAATTTGAAATAAAATTTAGTGACATTTTAGATTTAGCACTTTTAGTAATCCCAATATCTATTGTATCTGCAAGGTTATATTATATATTATTTAATTTAGATTATTATGTAGCAAACCCTACGCAAATGTTCAATCTAAGAAGCGGAGGGATTGCTATATATGGTGGAATAATAGGAGGAACGGTAACTTGCTATATATTCTGCAAAAAAAGAAAAGTAGATTTATTAAATTTATTAGATTACATAGTACCATGTCTAGCGCTTCGGACAAGCAATAGGTAGATGGGGAAACTTTATAAACCAAGAAGCATATGGATACGAAACAAATCTTCCTTGGAGAATGGGAATATATGAAGGAAGTAAATATATAGAAGTTCACCCAACATTTTTATACGAATCTATAGCAACATTTCTAATATTCATAACACTAACTATGTTATCAAACAAACGAAAATTTAAAGGACAAATAACGCTTGTATATTTAATAACATATTCATTTGCAAGAATGATAATAGAAGGATTAAGAACAGACAGCCTAATGCTTGGCAATATAAGAATATCACAACTATTGTCTTTAATAATATTTGTAATTTCAATCATAGTTTATATAAAAAAGAACAATAAAAATTGAAATTTGTGTGAACGATTCTAGGGACTGTCCCTCTTTTGTTGAATGACAAAAGGGGACTGTCCTGAATCGTAAATGTAATGTGTTTTGCGTTTTCGGGCAGACACAGGGCCTGCCCCTACAGCATTTGCAATAAATTTGTTTTTGGGCGTATGCAATACGCCCCTACAAATCACACCTCCCACATCACACCTCTCACCTCAATAAAACAAATTGCAATTTGTCGGTTTTTTTTGTTTTTTGCTAAAATGAAAAACAAAAAATATTAAAAACTAAACAGATGTTAAAAAATAAAGAAAAATGACATACGAAAGTTCGTAAAAAACAGCATTTATGCTGTTTTTTTATTGACCTAAATGTAAAAATATGGTATTTTATTAATACACAAAAGAGAAAAATCCAATAAAAGGAGAGGATGAATATGTTAGATGAGGAAATTTTGGAATTAAGACGAAAATTAAATGAAAGTGTAGAGAAGGAAGAAAGTTATAAAAAAACATATAAACTAAGTGTGGAATTAGATAATCTAATAGCCGAATATTATAAGAAAGGATTAAGAAAGCGCAAAAATACATGTAACAATAAGAATAATTATAAATAAATATAAAAGAACCTATTAAAAGTTAAAAATTAATAGGTTCTTTTTATATACTATGAAATTTCCATAATTTCTATTGAGATTTCCTCATTTCATTTCTTATGTGCTAGAAAATCTTCAACTAAAATAGCCCTTACAAATTTTCTTCGTTATTTTTAATTTGGTCTGAACATTAACATTTGAAAAGTATTTTTGTAGAAAAGGTATTTACAAAATTCAACAAATCATGTTAAAATTAAGGAAATAAAATAGAAAAGTTGAAAAAAAAGCGATAACATGGTATAATAACATATATAAATTATTAGGAGGTAATATTAATGAAAAAAAATAAAAAAATAGTCTTACTATTATTAATATTACTTTTAATAATAGTATTTATAAATAATAATGTATTAGCAATAACTATAAATACAAACGAGTATGACCCAGGAAGAGTGAACACAGATGAAGCGACTAAAATAACAGATGCAGCAGGAAGAGTTCTTGCAGCAATTAGAAATGTAGGAGCAGCAATATCAGTTATAGTGCTTTCTATAATCGGCCTAAAATATATGTTGTGTTCTGTAGAAGAAAAAGCAAACTACAAAGAAAATATGATTCCATATGTTATAGGGTGTACTTTGTTATTAATGGCAACAACAATACCAAGCTTGATATATAGTGTGATGAACTAGTAAAGAGGGTGAAAATATGAAAACAAGAAAAATCATATTAACTTTAATAACTATTTTACTAATTGCAAACATAATAATTTTACCTAAGAGCTATGCAACATCAGCAGATGAAATAATTGAAGCGGGTGATAATTTCTTGCAGGCAGGTGGCGATACAAAAAATGTATTAAATACAGACAATTTAAAAAATACGTCAAGAACAATATATAAAATACTTTTAGCTATTGCAATATGCATTAGTGTTCTGGTTGGAGCAGCACTAGGAATTCAGTTTATGCTAGGAAGTGTAGAAGGCAAGGTGAAAGTACAGGAAGCCTTGGTGCCATATATAATTGGGTGCTTTGTAGTATTTGGAGCATTTGCAATATGGAGTATGGTTGTAAATATTGGCAATAGCATAAACAGCGAGACTTCACCACCTGAGGTATCAATGAAATGGAATAATGTAACCGATATAGAAAATTATATTAAAAATGGAGGAGATGTAGGGCTGATTCCCGATGAATTCCTAATTGATGTAACTGGAAAATTTGGAAGATTAAGTGAAAGAGGTCATTATACTGAGGAATACGAAAAGCTTCGACAAGAATGCTATGATAGATGCTTTTATTGTAAAAAATGTAACAGAAGATTAAGCGATAAAGAAAGAAAAAACAAAAAGTGCAGTGAATGTGGGTGGACCGCAAATCGGCGGTGGTCGTAGTTTTTAATGTTTCTTAAAGAGATTTAAGAAGAACTTATATATAACATAAAAAGAATGGAGGAAAAATTATGAAAAAATCAATGAAAATACTTTCAATACTATTAATTGCAGTAATATTACTTGCTAATATGAGTACTATTTGTTTAGCAGCAAACGCAACACAAATGAAACCAGGCAATATAAAAGCAGACTATGATGACCTTGATATGAATGGAGTTTCAGACACAGCTGGTAAAGTAATGGGATTAATAAGAAACGTAGCTGTAATTGCAGGGGTAATCTTAATTGCAGTATTAGGTATTAAATACATGCTAGGAAGTGTAGAAGAAAAAGCAGAATACAAAAAATCATTTGTTCCATTAATAGTAGGTGCAGTTGTAGTAATGGCTGCTACACAAATAGCAACAATGATTTTCTCATTAGCTGACTAAAAGTAATAATTAGCTTAATAACAAATCTGCTTAAGTCGCCGGTTGTTCTACTTGATTTGAGTTTCCGAATGAAATGAGGGAACCTTAAAGGCAATAGCGATTACAGCATATTTCATATACTATGAGATGAGAAGTTTTCTGGTATATAAAAAAGACAAATTCAATTTGGATTTGTCTTTTTTTTATTACAGTAATATTACATTTATATTAATTTTATATTTTTTTTGATAAAATATTACAATTCAAGGCAATTTCTGTTATAATAATATTAACTATAGCTATGTTTATAATTTAGCTTAAACAAATACAAAGGAGGAATTTAAAGTGGCACTATATGAAATACCAAGAAATGTAAAAGGAGAACGGAAGAATATTGTATATTTTTTCTACAAAAGCATTAATATACACTGTCGCTCGGAGGAGGACTTGGATACTTAATTTATTTAGTAATTTCAATGTTTAAAAGTTCGTTTGTTTTAGGAGCCATATTAATGGGAATATTTGGCCTTATAGGATTTGTTATAGGGACATTTAAAATTCCAGAATCTAATCAATTTGAAATAACAAAAAAAGCAGGAGGCTTAGGAATAGACGAGGTTATATTAAAATTAATAAAATTCAAACAAAAGAAAAACAGAATATATATATATGCAAAGGAGGAAAATAAGTAATGGGGATTACAGATATTTTAACAATTGCTGTTGCCATTTTAATATTTGCGATAATGATATTGCTTTTTGTATATTGGACAATGTCAAGAAAAGAAAAAATGAGTACTGGCATAAAACCACAACAAGAAAACAAAGAAAAAAAAGATTTAAATACTAGTTCATATACAAAACTATCCATCTTTGACTTTATGAAATTTGATACAATAGAAGATAATATGATTGTACAAAACAATGGAGAAAGATATGTAATGGTAATAGAATGTGAAGGAATAAACTATGACCTAATGTCAGAAGTAGAAAAAACAGCAGTAGAACAAGGCTTTATAGAATTTCTAAACACATTAAGATATCCTATACAACTATATATACAAACAAGAACAATTAATATAAGTAATAGTATTGAAAATTATAATCGTAAACTAGATCAAATTAAACAGGAATTAGTAGCAAAGCAAAATGAATACAATAAAATATTACAATCAAATGTTAGAGAGGCTAAAGCCATAAACAACGCGAGAATGGAAATTGCAAGAATGCAAAATTTATATGATTATGGTAAAGATGTAATTGAGAACACAGAAAAGATGAGTCTTAATAAAAACGTTTTAAGAAAAAACTATTATATAATCTTATCATATTATTCTGCAGAACTTGGAACCAACATAACAGATGAAGAAGAAAAAAAGAATATGATCTTTTCAGAACTATATACAAGAGCACAAACAATTATAAGAACTCTATTTGCATGTAGCATGAAAGGAAAAGTTTTAGACTCAAACGAACTTGTTGAGTTACTATATATTGCATACAACAGAGATGAAGCAGAGATTTATGGAGTAGATAAAGCAATAAGAGCTGGTTATACAGAGCTTTATTCAACAGCCCCAGATGTATTAGATAAAAAAATGAAAGCATTGAATAAAGAAATAGAAGAAAAAGCTTTAGAAAAAGCTAAATTTGCTGTAGATGAAGTTAAAACAGAAAAAGAGAAAATTATCAATAAAACAGAAGAAACTATGGATGAATTGATTGATAATTTTGCTAAAGCAATAATTGAAGAGAACAAAATATACATAGGAAAAGATATAGCAACTGAAGCTATTTCTAAAATAGACAATGCAAAAGAGGAGGTAGATAAAGATGCTAAAAAAGAAGTTAAAACAAGAAGAACTACAACCAAAAAATCTAAATAATGTAAATGAGCCAGAAATATTAAAACAAAAAACAATAAAAGAATTAATAGCACCATCGGGTATAGATGCATCGAATATAGATTACTTAAGAATTATATCTAATACAACAAGGTATGCTAGAAGCTTCTTTGTATCTAGTTTACCACGTATGTGTACATTCCCAGAATTATTTAGAGATATGTACCTATTTGGAGACACCAATACATCAATATATATAAATCCTGTTCAAGAAGCAAAATCACAAAATGAATTAAATAGAGTAATAAACCAATTGGAAACAGAAAGAATAGTAGCGGCAGATAGAGGAAATATAAACAGAGAAAGCGTTATAACACAAAAAAGAATAGAAGCAGAAACACTAAGAGATCAAATAGCAGCAGGGTTTAATAAATTATACGAAGCATCAATAGTTACTACATTATTTGCATATAATCTACAAAGCTTAGATGCATATACAAAAATGCTATCAACAGAAATGTCTAAAAATTTAGTTGGAATAAAAACAGCATGGGCAATGCAGGAAGAAGCATATAGATCTAATATTCCGCTAATGCAAAACGAAATTCAAAAGAAACATACATTTGATAGAAATTCTATGGCAACTGTATTTCCGTTTACAACTTCAGATGTTGGACATTTGACAGGAATTCCATTAGGATTTAATAAACAAACTGGAGTACCTATACTTTTTGATAACTTTCACTCTTCACTTACAAACTATAACATGGTTATATTTGCAAAATCTGGAGCTGGTAAATCTGTTACAATGAAAACGCTAATTTCTAGATCTGCAGTACTTATGGGAATAGAAAGTTTAGCACTAGATGCAGAGGGAGAATATTCTGCCGTTGCAGAAGCACTTGGAGGCATAAATGTAGTGCTTGGGCCAACCTCTAAAACAATAATAAATTTATTCGATATAGAGGTAGAAAAGGTAAAAGATGAAATTACAGGAAGAGAAAGAACAATATTAAATGTAGAAAACAAAATAGAGGACGTAACACAAGCACTTCTAACAATGGCAAGAGGAAGTACAAGAAGTACAGAGGTAAATGAGCTTACAAAACAAATAATTGCAGAAGCTGTAGCAGAAGAATATGCTAAAGCTGGAATAACATCAGATCCAAACAGTTTATACGAAGCAAATACTTCGCAATATAAAGGGAAAGATTTGTTTAAAGCAAAAAAACAAATGCCAACAATAGGATCATGGTATAAAACATTAATGAAGAAAGCCAAAGAAAATGTAGACGTGAACTATCAATTTCACTACAGTTATTTAGCAAAAGTTATGAGACAATACATAAGAGAATTTAATGGACAAATGGCATACTTTGATGGACAATCAACCTTCGAATTATTAGAGGGGGCATCATTTATAAACTTAGATATATCTCAACTAGAAGAAAGATTTGCAAGACCCCTTGCACAGCAAATATTACTTTCTTGGATATGGGAAAAGTATGTTAAAAAGAACAGTGAAGATAAAGCAAAAGCAACTAAAAAAAGAGTACTTGTTGATGAGGCATGGATGCTACTTCCATATCCAGAAGCTGTAGACTTTTTAAACACAATGGCGAGACGTGCAAGAAAAAGAAATGTTTCTCTTGCGATAATTTCTCAAAGATTTCAAGATTTTTATGAAAAGCCAGAAGCACAAGCTGTCTTAACATCGTCAGACACAAAATTATTTTTAGCACAAGATAAATCAGAAATACAATACTTAAAAGAAGTATTTAAACTAAGCGAAGGAGAAGCTGGATTCTTAGTAAGCTGTTTAATAGGAGAAGGACTATTAAAAGTTGGACAAGATACAGCAATAATACAAATAACACCTACTAAAAAAGAATTTGAATTTGTGGAAACAAATTTAAATAAATTAGTAGAAAAAAACTAAAGAAGGCATTTAATTAGGAAAGGTAAGTGTAATGGAAAAATTAACTAATAAAAAATTTTTTAAAGTAATAAGTCTTATGCTTGTAATAATTTTTATAACAAATGTATTTATGCCAATTTATTCTTATGCAGCAAGTGATGATGCCGATGAAGAAACAGGAGGAAAATTATTTAAACCTATTTTTAAATTATTTGCAGGAGTTGGAGATCTAGTTATAAAAGGACTACAGAGAATATTTATAGGAAATGGAGATATAAAAGGAAACGGAATAAAAGAGATAGAGCAAGAGGGAGCTTTCTTAATAAGATATTCCCCAGGTATTATTTTTAGTAATACAGTGCCAGGATTAGATGCTAATTTTATAAATCCATCAGAAGACAAAGAAGCTACAAAAGCTGAAATCAAGTGGGAGAAAGTTAAGGATAAGATAGAATTTGATGAAAAAAAATTTGAAAAAGAATATGGATATAGTGATGACAAGAGTACCTATACAACGACTAGCACAGATGGAGAATGGTATCAGCCACTTGCAGGAAAAGAACATGTAATAATTACATGGACAGATGATAATGGAGTTTCCTATAAATATATAATAACTAATATAGACCTAAAAACAAAAGATTGGGCACAATATGGATTAGGATACTTAAATCCTTTGGTTGGTATTTTGAGTGGTGTTAAAACGATAAATATAATTTTTCACAAAATTACTGATAAAGAGGGAACTCTTTATAAAAACGATCCTAAGGGTAAGATTACTAATGTTACAAAAGCAGATGGAAAAACAACAAAGATGGTAAAATCAACATCAAAAGAGTTACAAAAGAGCATATCTAAATGGTATAAGGCCTTAAGATTAGTAGCTTTAGTAGGTTTACTATCTGTACTAGTATATGTAGGAATAAGAATAATAATTTCTTCAACAGGACAAGAAAAAGCAAAATACAAAAAAATGATAATGGATTGGTTAGCAGCGATTTGCATATTATTTGTACTACAATACATAATGTCTTTTACAATGTCGATTGTAGAAAATATTATAGATATTTTTAAAACAAATGTAATAGGTCCAAATGGAGAAGATATATTTATGACATCTATAAGACAGGCAATAGGAGATAGTCAGTCTTATACTGCTATATTTACAGATTTAATATTGTATTTAGTACTAGTAATATACACAGTAATATTTACTGTACATTATTTAAAAAGATTGGTGTACTTAGCTTTTTTCACAATGATAGCACCATTAATAGCACTTACATATCCGTTAGATAAAATAAAAGATGGACAAGCACAAGCATTTACAATGTGGCTAAGAGAATATGTATTTAATGCATTAATACCAGTAATACATATATTATTGTACACAATATTTGTAGGCTCAGCAATGGACTTCGCACAACAAAATCCGGTATATGCAATAGTTTGTATAGGATTTTTAATACCAGCAGAGAAATTTATTAGAAAAATGTTTGGTTTCGATAAAGCAACAACAAGTAGTCAAATAGGAGCAGCTGCTAGTGGAGCAATGGTAATGAATGCAGTAAATAAAATAAGCCATGCTGCTAATAATGGTGGAGCTGGAGGAAAAGCAGGAAAAACTGGAAAAGTTGGAGGTAGTGGAGCTGGTTCTGGTGGAGATTCACCTACAAGATTTAATGAGAGCCCAAATGGGGGAACCCCTCTTGCGGATAATAATGCTCCGCAACGACTTAATGGAGGAGCTAATTCTAATATAGGAGGAAATGTAACAGGAACAACAAGAAAACCAAGAAGAACCATAAAAGGAATAGGAAAGGGAATGTCAAACTTAGGAAAACAATATTTTAATACAGCAAATATGCGTAAAGGATTAAAAGCAACAGGAAGAGGAGCTAGAAAACTCGCAGTAGGAGCTTTGGGAGCTGCAACATTAGGAACTGTTGGATTAGCTGCTGGTGTTGCATCTGGAGACCTAGGAAAGGCATTTCAATATACTGCAGGAGGAGCAGCAGGAGGCTTTGTTGGAGCAAACAGAATAGGAGATAAGCTTACAGATCTAGAAAAGGCAAATAGAGACATATTTAATGAAGGAAGCCTAGGAACTACAGAATTTAAAACGAGAAAAGCCATACAAGAATTACAGCAGGATAATGACTTTAATCAACTATGTAAACAACTAGGAGTAAAAAATGGAAGCGATAGGAAAAGATTAATAAGAGAATTTAGTAGCAATGGAATTACAGATCCAGAAGCAATTAAAAAAGCAGTATCTGCAGGAGCTTCAAGTGATTTAGTAGATAGTAGTAATGCAGGAATAAATACAATGATTGATGCGGCTAAAATTAGACAACAAGCCACAACACAAGGAATGAGCAGAAAAGATGTTAAAGAGCTATTAGATTCAAGAGGAATAAGTGGCGATGCTGCGGAGAATGCATTAAATTTAATATATTCAATGTAAAAAAATTAGGGAGAATAAACCATGAATAAAATTATAAGGTGGTACAATAGAAATAGAAAAACATTTTGGTTGATAGTAGTAATTTCTATTATAGTCATTAGCATACCTAGGGCATTAAATCAGTATGCAAAAAATAAGAAAAATGAAGAAAGTAGTAGTATTAGTAATAATACTACTACTTACAATAATGAGAAATATTCAATTATATCACAAAAAAATATAGAAAATAAAGAGAGTACAGAAAATCTTACCATAATTGATGAATTCGTGGAATATTGTAATAGTGAAAATCCAGAAAAAGCATATGGCTTAATAACGGATGAATGTAAAGAAAAGTTATATCCTACATTAAATGACTTTATAAATAAATATTACAACACAATGTTTGAAACTAAGAAAACATACAGTACACAGTTATGGCTTAATAACGGAATTTATTATACATATATAGTAAATTTTAAAGAAGACATATTAGCTAGTGGAGTTGCAAATCCTTCTTCTATAGAAGATTATTATACAATTGTAAATAAAAATAATCAATATAAGTTAAATATAGGTAATTATGTAGGCAATATAGAAATAAACAAATCTAACGAAATAAATGAACTAAAAGTTGTTGTTTTAAGCAAAGATATTTTTATGGACTATGAAATTTATAATATAGAAGTGGAAACAAAAAATAGAAATTCTATACTATTAGACAGTTTGGAGATGATTGGTAATACATATTTAGAAGATAGTGGAGGCTTACATTATGATGCCTATAATCATGAACTAGTAACAGAAGAATTAAGAGTGAAAGGTATAAAGAAAATAAGTATAAAATTTAATAAAAAATATTCTACACAGAGAAATATAGAAAAGCTTATATTTTCAGACATAGTGTTAGATTATGATAGCTATAAGAATAGTAATGATAAAACTAATTTTAAAGATAGAATTAAATTAGAAATAGAATTGTAAATGCTGTACTAAAAGAGGTGATAAAATGGGCGAAGAAGATAATCAATATAATGAAAAAATGAAAAATACTGCAAAAGAGTTTTCAGAAAAAGCAAAAGATAAGGCAAAAAAGGAAGTAATAAAAAAAATAATATCAGTAATAGGAATAAAAGGTGTAGCCATACTTTTAGCAGTTGTTTTTGTAAGTAGTATTTTGGGAATAATCTTTCTTGCAGCAGCAGATTATCTAAATGATATTGATAGTAAAGTAAAAGCAGCAAGAGCAAAATTAGAAGCAATTGGAGAAGAAGCATTAGATACAATTCTAACAATGGAAGATGGAAAATATAAAATAAAGTATAAAAATAAAGATGGTAAAGAAGTAACAGGTAAAGAAGCAATAAAACAAACATTAGAAGACAATGGTATGAATTTTGAAGACTTTACTGATGAAGAGATAGATTGCTTATATAAATGCTTAAAGGCAGAATGGGCAACAACATACCCAAACTTAGGAGATAAAGTTGATAGTGCAGACCCAGATAGTGAATATGTTCAAGGGGTAATAACCATTAAAAGAGGTAAAAAAGATGGAAAAGTTAGTGACCTTACATATAAACCATACGATGAGTTTACCAAAATTAAAGATGAGAGTGCACTAAACTATTTTAGTATGAAAGATGGAAACATAGTTGTTGCAAATTGGAGCTCTACAGAAATAAAATATGAAATAAATGATAAATATGGAAACATGCCACAAGATAAAAAAAATGAATGCCAAAATACAGGCGAACAAATAACTATAACAGAAACTTCTATAAATTATAGAAGCTTAATAGGAGTGCACTCAGTTCCATACGAATTTTTGTTATCTTTACTAGTTAATACAGAAAAAGTAGAATTTGTAAGTGAATTAGCAGATTTAGGATTTGACAGCACAATAGAACTTACAGTATATGATAGTGTTAAGGAAATAACAACAACAGAAACAGAACATACAAAAGAGGAAACTACATATGATAAATGGGCAGATTATTATATAACAGTAATAACAGAAGTTAGAACGGCCCCGGGGGCTATATCTGTTAGTCAAAGAGATGAACCAAAGGTAGATAATGAGGAAGTAAAGCCTGTAACAGAAAAAAAGGAAGTTGATTATACAATAAAAACAACAAATATTATAAAAGATAATAGTTATGTAGTAGGTCTAACAAATGTTAGTTCATGGCTTGGAAATGTAAAGAATGAGTATAAATATAGTGCTAATGTGCAACCAGAAGAAGACCTAGGAGTAGGAAGCCCAAACACATATACAAAAAAAGAGGATGAAGAAGTGATTTCCACTAGTAATTCAGATATAAAAGCATTTGAAAAAAGCAAGAATAAAGTAGTTAAAACTGATGGAATAAAACGTACAGTAACACATAAATGTACAGTCACAAAAGCAACACAACAAGGAACATTAGAGGGAATATGGAAATTAACTGAAAATAAGAGACAAATAAGTGAATATAATTATGCAAGTGGTAAAAAGGAAACCTCTAATATAGGTAAAAAATTTAAAGAAGTATATGATAAAAATCCTGGGGCACAAGCACAACTGGAAACTGTATCATCTTGGCTATTTGAAATGCTAGAAGACACAGAATCAACAGTAGACTATGTATCGATTATGAAATATTTATTATATGTGTGTACAGGAAATGACTATGGGGTAACAGATGAAAATGATATTATGGAATTGTATCTAACAAATGAATTAAGTGGATATACAGATATAGCAGATATAATAGAAGGCTCTAGTGCAGAGGAGAAGGTTTGGTATTCGTTGAAAAATTTAAATTTTAATGACTATGCTGTTGCTGGAGTTATGGGAAACATATATGGGGAGTCTGGATTTAATCCTAGCATTGTTGAATCCAATGGAGAAGGAATAGGATTATGCCAATGGTCGTATAGAAGAAAGACACAATTAATAAATTATGCCAATTCTAAAAATACTAAATGGAGCGATATTGATACTCAGATAGAGTTTTTAATTGCAGAAATAACAAAAGGAGGTCCAGCAAAAGACTATGCAAGTTATCAAATGGGACTTACTAAAACGTATTCTGGTACTACATATAATTATAATACATGGAAGGATGCTAATAATGTTGAAACGGCTACAACTGCTTTTTGTGCAGTCTTTGAGAGACCAGGTAATCCCAGAGTTCAAAGAAGAATTGATGCTGCACGTGGATATTATAAAAAATTCGCTGGAAGGGAATTAAATAATAATACAGGTGGAACTTATTCAGAAACAGCAAATACATTTACTTATAACAATAAAAAGTTTACGTTATATAAACAAGGAGGTACTAATGCAGGAGTTGCATACCCAGGAAGAGGACCTAATGCTACACTGGGAAGAAACGGTTGTGGGCCAACAAGTATATGTATAGTGGCTTCTGGATATGGTTATTCTGATACACCAAAATCACTAGTTAGTACAGGCAACTGTTATTCATGCCAAGATGATATAGAAGGATATTTTAAAAATAAAGGCTTTACGGTAAAAACATATCATCACAGTGCAAATGCAGCTACAAAAAAAGATATAATTGACAGGCTTGGAAATGGTGAAAAAATAATTGTTAGAGCCGGAGAGGGCTCTAAAGTAGGTAGCTATTATTGTAATGGATTTGCACATTGGGTTACTTATTTAGGGGTAGATGGAAATAAAATTTATGTAGGAGACCCAATTACAAGAGGCGGTGGTTGGTTTGACTGGAGTAATTTGAATATAGTGAGAGGAATATATGTATGTGTAAAGAAGTAGAATATATATTAATTATTGTTAATATAAAGGAGAGAATAGTTTGAAAAATAATATAAGAATAATTAAATATTTAATAATAGCATTAACAATACTTGCTATGTTGGTAATATGTGTGTTAATTACATATAAAAATAAGTTTAAGGAAAAAACGGAAGAATATGATAGTATAGGTACTACTGAAGATCTAAAAAAAGAACTAAGTACAGATGAATATTTTACAGTCTGGAGTTGTATTGGTATCTATTTGGAAAGCATAAATACAGAAAATTCATCTTTTTATGGTGTTGACAATGATGGAAAATACTCAAAAATTATAGATGATAATGAAATAAAGACAATTATTTATAATTTATTAAGTAGTGAATATATAGAGGATAACGAAATTACTATAAGTAACATATATAGCAAAATTACAACATTTAAAGAAAATCTTTTGTTTGCACCACTTGAAATTGAAAAGATATATAATAATAAGGTGAACACATATTATGTACATGGAATAGCTGAGTCAGCTAATGATTATCATATGATACAAGAATTACATTTAATTGTTAATGTTGATGATGAAAATGAAAGTTTTTCAATAGAGATTTTAAATGACAAACCTCAAATTAATAGTGTAAAAGAAAAAAATTATGTAAAGCAAAATGATAATAATATAAAAGAAAAAATTGATATTTCAAATAAAGATATTATAGAAAATTATGTTACTTTATATAAGAGAATAATTCTAGCTATGCCAGAATGGTTTTATGATAATATATTAGATGAAAGTTATAAAAAACAATGTTTTGATAGTTTAGAAGATTTTAAAGAATACATCGAATTGAATAAAAGCAATATAATAGGAATAAAAGCAAGTTCATATAAAATAGAAGATAAAGACAATTATAAACAGTATATAATTATAGATAAATCTGGAAATTATTATTATTTTAAAGAAAATGAAATCTTAAATTATACAGTTGTACCTAATAATTATGTGGTACTTGTATCAGAAGAATTAGATAAATATAATAATGCATCTGATCAACAAAAAGTGTCAATTAATATACAAAGGTTTATAAAAGCAATAAATGAGAAAAATTACAGATTTGCATATAATTGCTTGTCAAATGGATTTAAAAAAAATTATTTCTCGACATTAGAAAGTTTTGAGGAATATATTAATAAAAATATATTTTCGCAAAGTACAGTGGAGTTGCTAGAATATAGTGTTGAAAATAAAGTACATCAATATAAAATATTAATTATAGCTGATGGAGAAGATGGAGAAGATGGAGAAAGTAAGACAATAGAAAAAACAATAATTATGAAACTGAATGAGGGAACAGACTTTGAAATGTCATTCAATGTTAATTAAAAGGAGGTCATATTATGGTAGAAAATGAGGGAATGGAAGGAAAGGATTTTGCAAAAGAGGAAAAAATAAAAGAACAATTTGAAAAAGTAATAATGCAAATAATAAACGAAATGGAAAATGACAATGCAACAATTACTATTGAAGGAACTGATATTAATATAGACGTAAAAAGAGAAAGAGAAGTTTATCAAATAAGTTTATTAGGAAGGCAAATAGCAACTGTGGGAAAAGACGAAGAGTTCTCATACAACATAGAAGAACTAGAAAATATAAAAAAGACACTAGAAGATGGAAAAAGACCAGTTGCGAAATACGAAGATTTAGGACTTCCAGACATTGAATACCTAAAAGAACTTGAAAAGGAAAAAGAAGAGAAAGAAAAAGGCGAAGAAGACAAAAATACAGATGGCGAAAAAGAAGAAAAAGAGGAAGATGAAGAAAAACCAGACCTAGAAGAAAAAGATGAAGATATAGAAGAAATTGCAAAAAAATATAACATAAATTCAAAAGATGTTATACACATAAAAAGAGATGATAATAAAAAAGTTACAGAACATGATACTTTTTCTAGAGTAGCAAATTTTGATAAAAAATATGAAGATGTATACATTATAAGAGGAAAAGATTCGTATTCTTGGAAAACAATAGGAAAAGATAATGAAGGGAAAAAAGAAGAGATAAAGAGTGAACAAGAAAAACAAACAGGTGGAAAAAATCCTGATATTACAATAAAAAAAGTAACAGGAGAAAAAATAGAAGAAATTAAACCATTAGCTGTATTTAAAATAGATTCTAAAACAGCATATGCAGTAACAAGAGACGAACATGGACAAACTGAATTAGTTTATTGTAGACAACAAGCAGGAGATCAAAAACAGTATTGGGGAATTATGGTACCAGAAGCAGAAGGAAAAAACACTATACAAGAATCAGCAGATGCTAGAGAATTTTTAGACCATAGAAATAATTCTTCTCAAGACTTATCTAGAAAAGCAGATGAATATGAAAGAACAGAAGATTTTGAAAAAAGAGGGGTTCCTTCAAAAGAAAAAGGAGTACAAGAGTATGAAATAAAAGGAAATGGAGAACAAAATATAAGATTAACAAAAGAACAAATAAAAGAAGACTTATACAAAAGAATGGACATAAAAGAAAAAATGAAAGGTGCAATGCCAGGATACTTAGATTATATAGACGATAAAATAGATAAACAAGCTGAAAAAATAGTAGAGTTATTAATGGAAAATGACTCGATTTCATATGAGGAAGCAGTTGAAAGAGTACAAAAAAGTTCTGAAAGAGACCAAGGTGGAAGAACTCCAGACCAAGGCCCAAGAAAAAGAGATCAATAATAAATAAAGATGATGAAATAGTAGTATAAAAATATAGCAATAAGTTGAAAACTCAATATTATACTTCAATAATAAATCTTGTACAATTTTGAAAGAAAATGAAATTAAATAAATTTTTGTATAAACTCCTAAAAATAGTTAAAAATATTTTTAGGGGTTGATTTTTTATGAAAAAGATAAAAATAATTATTTGTAGCATAATTTTTATAGTATTAATAGGAATTATGAGTACTAGTACCGCAATGACACATTACCAAACAGTTGGAAGTTCAACAGGTTTAGTTACTGCAACTACATTAAATGTAAGACAAGGACCTGGAACTGGATTTAATATTGTTACAAGGGTATATAAAAACCAATATATAAGAGTTTTTGCAAAAATAGGAGATTGGTATGTAATACAAACAGATAGTGATTACTTAGGTGCAGTAAGTAGCAAATATGTAAAATTAGTATATCCAAATTATCGGAAATACAGGAAGTAATTCAAGTACTTCAAAACCAAATAATAATACTACAACAAGCGCACTTACAGCAGATGAGCAAGAAGTTTTTGATCTAATAAATGCAAAAAGAGTTGCAAATGGGTTATCAGCATTAAAAATAGATGATGAAGTGCAAAATATCGCAAGAATAAAAGCACAAGATATGGTAGATAGTAACTATTTTTCACATACATCACCCACATATGGCTCTCCATTTAATATGATGAAAAGCTTTGGAATAAGCTATAAGACAGCAGGGGAAAATATCGCGGGAAATTCAAGTAACAGTGGGGCTGTAAATGCGTGGATGAATTCAGAAGGGCATAGAGCAAACATATTAAACAGTAGTTTCAACTACACGGGAATAGGGGTTGTAAAGAGTCCAAAATACGGAAAAATATATGTACAAATGTTTATAGGAAAATAAAAATTATAAATTTTGGGGCGTATTTGATACGCTCCAAATTAATATAGTAGGAAATTCCTCATTTCCTAGTATATAAAAAATGTTATAATCGCTATTGCATTTGAGATTTCCTCATTTCATTCGGAAACTCAAATCGGCGAGAAGAAAAGTGTGGCAAAGCCACTTTTTTTCTAGCAGTTACAAACAAAAATTTGTGTAAACATATTGACAAATGTAAAATAATGGAATATAATTTGAAAAATTAAAAATGCATAATAAAAAGGAAGTGATAATGTGGACGATGAAAAATTTAATTTAGTTAATAAAGAAGAGGTATATAAAAAAAGTTATGAAGAATTATTACAATTAGAAGAAAATCTAATGCATAATCCAGAAGCTACGGGTTTAGACTTAGCATTTGTTACATCAGTTATATTAGATAGGGAAAAAGAAATGGGAATAGATAATACTATTCCATGGGAACAGGTAATTGATGAATTATTAAAAGGAACTGAATTTGAAAATAATAACAGAAAAACATGCTCAACAAGAATTAATACAAATTAAATGGTATATTGCTCAAGATTCAGAATTTTATGCAAATAAAACAGTTAACGAAATAAATAAAAGAATAGATAATTTATTACTTTTCCCAGAAATGGGAAGAGTAATAGATAAAGATGAGAATATAAGGCAAATTATATACAAATCATATAAAATTCTATATAAATTTGATTCAGAAAATATTTATATCTTACATATAATTCATCATTCTAGAGATATTTCAAATCTTAAATTTTAAATTCAGAAATCTTTCAAGTTAAGAAAATTTTTTAAAATAAAATTATGCATTTTTAATGCTTTATTTAATAAAATTAAAAAGGTGATTTTATTGAATAATATAAAAAAAATATTGATTATTACTATAATTGCATTAATGTGTATTAATGTAATTGTATTTGCATACGAAGTAGAAGAAGAAACCGACTATGTTTGGTTGCAAGAGGAAATAGAAAATGTTTCTGCAAATGCTTCAAAAGAGCCCAATATTTTATCAAGGAGTGCAATTGCTTTTGATAGAAGTTCAAAAACAATATTGTATGGAAAAAATTATGATAAAGAAGTTCCAATGGCGAGTACAACAAAAATAATGACAGCAATTGTTTTTTTAGAAAACAATAAAAACTTAAATGAAGAAGTTGAAGTTTGTAAACAAGCTGCAAGCATAGGGGGCTCGAGGTTAGGACTGAAAACAGGAGATAAAATAACAAAAGAAGATTTGCTGTATGGATTAATGCTTTGCTCACGGAAATGATGCTGCAATCCAAGTAGCCGTAAGCACTGCTGGCAGTGTAGAAAATTTTGCAGAACTAATGAATAAAAAAGCAAAAGAATTAAATTTAAAACATACTCATTTTATAACACCACATGGATTAGACGAAGAAGGACATTATACAACTGCATATGAGCTTGCATTAATGGCAGATTACGCATTAAATATTACAAAATTTTCTGAAATTGTAAGCACTAAAGTTCATAATGTAAATATAAATGGGCATATAAAAACAATAACAAATACAAATGAATTACTAGGATATTTAAACGGAGTAAATGGAGTAAAAACTGGTTTTACAAATGGAGCAGGAAGATGTTTAGTGACCGCTGTTACAAGGAATGGGTTTAATATTATAACAGTTGTATTAGGGGCTGATACTAAAAAAATAAGAACAAAAGATTCAATTAGTTTAATAGAGTACATATATAAAAATTATGAATTGATAAACTTAGAAGAATTAGTAAATAGGGAATTTAAAAATTGGCAAAAAATAAAATTACACAGAATTACTATAAATAAAGGGAAGAGCAAAAACCTAGAGGTAGGACTAGATAATTTACAATACACATTATATCCTGTAAAAAAAGAAGAAATTAGCAACATAAAAGCGAGCATAAATTCAATAAATTATTTAGAAGCACCAGTAGAAAGAAATACAAAAATTGGAGAAATAAGAGTAGAAAATGGAAAAGAAAATATTTGCAATATAGACATAATTACAAAAAATAGAATAGATAAAAAGAGTACGGGGGATTACTTTATAGAACTAATAGGCAAGTTAAAATTGCAAACAATGTGTCAATAGTAACGTGACAATTTAACACACATTATAAGAAAAAACAAATTAGATTTTATTCATAACAACTCACGAAAAATTAGACACGTGAGTTGTTTTTGAGTGAAAGCTTTTGGAGACTCGGTGAGCCGCGTCCTAAAAACAATCCAAAGGGATTGTTTTTGCCTCGTAAACTCGGCACGTCCTTTTCGAATCCTTCAACTTAAAATAAAAAAAACACTCTTTTCAAGAGTATTTTTTTATTGGAGGCGTTGGGCGGATTCGAACCGCCGAATCAGAGTTTTGCAGACTCGTGCCTTACCACTTGGCTACAACGCCGAATATTAAAATAAGATATATTATAATTTATTCATTCTTTTTAAAAATATTACTAATTAAAAGTGAAAAGTGAATAATTAATAATACAAAAATTTTGTTTTACAAAATTTTTGGAGCGGGAAACGGGGCTCAAACCCGCGACCTCTGCCTTGGCAAGGCAGCGCTCTATCAACTGAGCTATTCCC
>CAKPJM010000013.1 GCA_934162625.1 uncultured Clostridia bacterium | reverse complement strand
AATAATAGTCTTGTTCTAGACTTAAGTCTTCATCGGAAAATTCAGGGTGATTATTATTTATTTCAACATACGCTTCTCCCTTATATTCCGGAATGTTTGATATTTCATAAGAAATTTTGTTGTTTTCTATTGTATTAACTGCTTGATTTTCTTCTATTTGGCCCAAATATGATGTTATCATAACAAGCATAATAAATAATATTATTGCTGGAATTCGTTTTAATTTTATTGTTTTCTTTTTCATTTGTTTCACCTGTAATTTTAATACCATAATATTGGAAATTTTTCTAGCTTTTATATAAAATTATTTTTTATCTTTTCAACTAATTTAACGCACTTTTTATAAATTTCAGATGTTTCTCCATATCTATTTTTTATATCTTCTAACCTTTTCTCATAACCCACATCATTTCCATATTTATCTATTTGCATATCTGCTTGATTTAAAATATCCAAATATATAGATTCATACGCAATGTCTATCTCTCCATGAAAATATATTTCTTTCCAATATTTATATTTATTTCTTTTTAAAATTTCCCCACCAATTTTATTATGTTCTATTTTATTAGTTACGAATTCATAACCAATATCATGATTTAATCCTATAACAAAGCAATCATTTATTTCTTCTTCACTTAGTCCTAAAACTTCTGCTATTTCTTCCATCTTTCTAGCAACTGCTAAAGAATGCTTTAGTCTATCTTCATCCATTTTTTATCTCCTTATCTATCCACTTTAAATATTCTTCATTTATACTTGTAATATCATATACAGCAAACTCAAAACATTCATAACTATGTATGTTTTTAATTATTTCATATATCTCCTTTAGGCAATTCTTCTTAGTTTTCATTTGAAGTAGGTATTCTTTTGAATTTTCTCTTTCATTATTCCAGTTCCAACTGCTTTCACTTTCTATTATATGGCAACTAGCAACTAGTTTTTTATCTAGCAATTTCTTTGCAATTTTGTTTATTTCATTTTTATTGTCACTTGCAGTTTCTAACATACAATATTCCAAAACAATTACCTCCTTAGCTAATCTTTTAGTTCATTTTCTATTTATCATACAAAATCATTCCTGCACCAAGTTCTTCATTAGGTCTTGATACAAATCCAAATTTTTCATAAAAATGTTCTTTACCTTTTGATGCTCCTAAATATGTTCTTATTTCTGGATTTATTTTCTTATATTCATTAATCTTTTCTATTAATTTGTTCATTATACCTGTTCCTATTTTTTTACCTTGATATTCTGGAATTACAATTATGTCTTGTATATATAAAAATATTGTTTTATCTCCAATGATTCTTCCATATCCAATTAGCTTATCCACATCATAAACACAAAGTGAATATAATGTATTTTTTAAAGCTTCTTCTACAATATTGTTTTCTCTCGTTCCCCAACCTACTAATTTTGTTAGCATATTAAATTCAGTAGCTATTGGAGTTTTTTCAATATATTTTATTTGCATTATTTTTTCTCCTATACTTCTTTTATTATTTACTAGAAAAATTTCGATTATTTATTTTTTATTTGTGCTAAAATTTCTAATTTCTTTTGGCATTTTAAATTTTTCTGCATTGCCGTTATTCTTTCTGTGGATATTATAGCACCTTTTCTCCAAAAAATAAAACATCTAACACTATAAACTTAATTGGTTGCATTGTAAGACTTAAACTCACGGCCTTCGAGTTATGAGCCCGTAAGTGTTGACGCTGTAAGGTTTGGTTGGATTGTGTTAAGTTTTGTTACAGTAAGTTTAAAGGGAAAGTAAGTGACACTTTGTTTGTGTTAAAATGTATTCAAAAATGCCTAATTTTGTAGCAAATGTGACCAAGATGTGACTAGGAAACCTCTTTAATAATATAAAAAATACACATATTATAATGTGTATTTCATAATATATCTTTTATTATTTTTTTTAATATTCCCCATATTAATTCTGCTTCTTCTGTCTCAATATTCATAGTCTTTCTAAGCTCCACACTTGGATGTATTAAGTTTCTATAATTTCGTAAAAATTGTGTCAAATGATAATCTGTTTGATGTATTATCTTTTCTTTTTGAGCAACTTCAAGTAAGTCAGCTAATCCCATATCTTTAATCTTAATTTTTCTTTCTTCGCCATCTTTTATTAATTTATAACTTTTAATTCCTTTTTCTCTTACTTTATAATTTAGCAAAGCCTCTGTCATGCTTCCTGATAATACAATAGCAGATTTTTCTTGTTTACTTGCCATTGCTATTGCACATTCTTTAAAATCTCTTAATAGTATTTCAACAATTCCTTTATCTTCTATTTTACTTATTTTATTTTTTAATTCATCTGTATATCCAATACTACTTAAGTAGTCAATGTTTATGTTCTCTGAAATATTTTCATATTCCTTATTTGCTTTTATATATTCTTTTCTTTCTTGAAGATAATCGCATATTAATTCATTAAATCTATATTGATTTCTTCCCCAATCATCTTGACTTTTTATTTTTACTATATATTTTTTGTTTGTAAATGTATCAAATAATTCCTGAGCCTTTTCTGGGCTAGTTTTTAGAATCTTTGGTCTCTCATTGTATGAACATGTTATTATTCCATCTTCTACTTGCTCATACAGCAATTCTAACTTTGATAGTATCCACACTTGTTCTTTTTGGACTTCTTCATAAGCTTCATATAAGTCATTTATTCTTTTATTTACATCTTTCAAATTTGAAGCAGATATATCATCTTCTGGATCTGCTTCTAGTGCAATTTTAAAATAATCCCTTGCCTTAAATAAATTCCCTTCTTCTTTGTATATAACTCCCAAATTATTATTATAAGCAGAATTTTTAGGGTTATCCTCCAGTAGGTGTTCATATAATTGCCTTGCAACTTTTTTATCATTATGTGAATATGCTATTTCAAAAATATTTTTTATTCTAATTAAATCTCTAAACTTTATGTCTTTTACTAATCTACCTATATAGTCATACATCTTTCTTTTAAATAATTCTTCTACTAAATCATCTATAAACACTCTTAATAAATCAATAATACTAATGTCATAATTATTTATATTATCTTTTACAACAATTAACTTGTTAACAATTTTTATTAATTCATCATCTTTTAAATACTCATAAAATATATCAAAATAATTCTGTTTATTAAATGCTAATCTAGCGTCTTCACTTTGAGTATAATACTTTATTACGAATTCAAAAGCTTCATAATATTTTTCCATATTTATATACATATCCAATATAGTAAAATATATTTTTTCCTCTTGCTCATAATATTTTAAAGTTGAAATTAAGTCTTTGATATCTTTAACTTTATATTTAACTTCTTCACCATTATTTACCTTATTATTAAGGTAATTATATTTAATTATTCTTACCTTAGCCTGAATTTCATTATTAAAATTTTTTTCAAATATATCAAAAATTTTTAAGTATAAATCACTTAAATCTATATCTGGTTCATATTCCCAAACATAAAAATCTTCTAATTGTGTTTTTAAATCTAATCTATTTAATACTTCTACAGTCCCTTCTTTGTTGTTATTTAATAGTTCTAAGTAAATTAATATAATATAATGTAAATATTTTAATTTATTTTTTATGTCATCATTTATTATATTTTTCACAATGTTAATCTTTTTATTAATATCTTTAATTTCATCATTTAATAGAATATCCGCAGACAATTTTATTAAATGATATAGTTCATTCTTATGAAATTTCTTATTATTTATTTCATCTATTAATACAATTGTTAATTCATAATACTTATTATTATATGTAAATTGTATGAATTGATTATAAATTTCCTCATCTACCATGTTATTATCTATAAAATAATTAATTATTTTTATTTTCTCTTTTTCACTCTCTCTTTTAAAAAGCCTCGAATATAATTCTAAATCATTTTGGAAATCTTTAAGTCCTTTTTTCAAATATCCTATTGCTATATTATCATCATTCTCTAAATTATCATAGCAATAATATGATGGCTTAAATATTGGTATACAACCTATGCTTTTTTCATAATATTGTTTTGCTTTAATATCATTTTTTTCTTCTTTTCTTTCTTCTATCATTCCTAACATATTATATAGTTTTGACCATTCCTCTTTTTGTTCATTATTCGATATTATTTGTTTAATACTTTTTTCAGCCTTATCAAATTCATTATTTTTTAAAAGTTCTATTAACTCCTCTATCTGCATATGTTACTCCTTGTTTTATTTTATTCTCTTAAAACTATTGTTGCATTTTTCTCTTATTATTATTTGTTTTACAAAACATGTATAAATTATATCATAACACAATTACATTTACCACAAATGGTATTACCTTTTTATATATATTAAATCTTATAATATTAATAATAAAAACTAAAACATCCTTAAATTTAAATTATTAAAGATATCTTAGTTTTTATTTATAAATAACTAACATTAAAATGGCAATTCTATTTCATTTACTGATATATTTTGAGCGTGATTTTCGGTAATCTCGGATATCTTATATAAATAATCTCCAAATTTCCTTTGTTCTTCACCATATACATCTGTTGCTAATACCTCTATAAAGGTTATTAATTTCCCGTTTATAGATTTTCTTGTTTTATTTCTATCTTTTTCTCCTGGAAATAATCTGCCCACTTCTTTTAAATACTTCCATGTTGAACCACTATTTCCAGGAAACTTCATTCCTTGCATGGAATAAAACTTTACAACCTCATTATATATAACATCTGGGAATAAATAACATCTTCCTTTTTCTGCATCATGGTAACCCACAAATGTTATAAATGGCATATCTGGTTCTCTATTATAATTTTCATAACTTTTTAAGTATATTTTTTTACTTGCTAATAATTCTTGCACTGCTCTAAAAAACATATTATCCATCCTATTCTCTTCAGTTTTAACACTTTGTTTTTGAGCTGCCTTAATTAGGTAATCCCATGATTGCGTTTTTAAAACATTCATATTTTCATTAGTGATTACTTCTTTGCTGTGTGCAAATTCTAAAAACAACTCCATTCCCATGTACTCTGGTGCAATAATCTCTGGTATTTTCCCATGTGCAAAATCTTGATTTGCTTTGTTTCTATAGTCTATAAACTTAGTTTTGCAATTTTTCTTTATCTCTTGATAATTTTGAATAACATATTGTATGTATTACTTCATGCAGAAAGATAGCTGCTCTTTATTACCTTGTATTTTAGATAGCAAATCTAAATTAATATCTCCCCTTGCCATTTCTATTATTAATGCCCTTGCTGTCCTACTTTCCGCCATACTTGGGAATGATTCTCCTGTAACTATGCACATACCTCTTGCACTAAAACCACTTTTTACAGTTTTTCCATCTGATTTCATTCTACTTCTAGCTTGTCTATCCCCATATAGTCCAAATAAGCTTTCTGCAACTGAATCCATTTTCTTTCCTTCTTGCAAGGTTTGACTAGGGTAATAATCATCAATTGCAAATAGTGTATCTTTTAATGTAAATGCTTTTTTCTCTATACTATTAGTTGTATCTTTAAATCCTCCTGGCAGTGTATCTCTTTCGAAGTCTCCAAAATGTGAAACTATTACAGATGACAATGAACTTTTTTGTGATCCACTTTCACCTACAAGCCATGTTACAAATCCTAATGGAATATTTTCTTCTAGAAATAAACTTCTAAGTGGTGATAAATATGCTAGTCCTAATAACGGAATAGTTATTTCCTTTTTCGCTAAGTCCAATATTGATAATGATGTTTTTATGCATTCTTTAATATCATAGTGTTTATCTGTAAAACTATATCTTTCTAAACTAATGCCAGATAAATCTACTTTTATATCTTGTTTAGCACCTATAGCTCCACCATGATACAAACAAGCTAATTTTTCATTAACTTTTCTAAATCCTGTATGTTCATATATTGTTTCTTTATCTATTCCTTTTGCAAGAGCTTGAATTGCTGAAAATATATATTCTTTATGGTTAGATTTGGGCGGATAAATTTGAGCAAGTAAATCCCATTCTGCAGTGCATCCCCAACCCATTCCTTCTAATTTGTTATAATTTATTTTTATTGGATGTAATTTTATTTTGTTATATAAAACTGCTGCTACTTCTAACCATCCTTCTGTTTCTATTCCATTATCTATATATATTTTCTTTATTGGTATCGGCATAAAATTTGCAAGTGTTTTTAATTCTTCTGAGTTGCCTTTTTTTACTCTTCTTTGTAGTCCTTGATAACTAAACACAAATGGAGTTCCATTTAATTTTTCATTGTATTCTTTATATTCATCTTGCTCTTCTATATCTATATCAAGGTCTTCTATTTCTTCTGGTGTTAAATCTTCTATTGACATATTCTTTCAATCTCCTTTCTGTGTCTGAATAAATCTATTTTTTCATCTTCTGTTACTGTATTTATAAATTCATCTATCCATAAGTTTATTATAATTTGTTCAGTGTATAAATATTGTAAAGCTTGCAATGTATTATCGTTTTCTAAATCTGTCATGCTTTTAACTAAAATACCAATACATATTTTATTTTCTTTATTTGCATCACATAACTTTATATATGTATTATTAAACCAGTTATCTAGTCCATCTCTTATTTTTTTATTTAATAAACTTCTATTCCTAAGAAATTTTATTTGTTTATAACTGGTTCTTTGATTAATATTAATTGGCAATGCAAAATCTTTTATAATGGTCTTTGCTGCATCTATTGGTAATAAATTATATAATTTCTGAACAAAACTAATAATATCTCCATGCCAACCATTACCATAGTCATGAAAGCCTTTTTCATTATTCACACAAAATGAAGCGGTCTTTTCATTTCTAAATGGTGATTTATAAAATACATTACTACCTGAATACTTGCCTTTTTCTGATATATAATATTCTGCAACTTCCTGTGGCTTCAGGTAATCTTTTATTTCTTTAAATATATTTGTTTCATACATATTTTTGGCTAAAACATTGAATATTTTAGGCTAATCATATATAATATTTTTAGTTGTTGAGTATATAGGTTAGCCCTTATATTCAATTATATTGTTCTTTCAAGTACCAATTGAAAGGACACTTTTTTTGTTTATACAATATAAAATTCACCCCTTTCTTTTATAATACTGGTCTCTTCTTGTTTACTGATAAACTCTTCGATAGCATCTTTACTAATAAATATCCTCCTTCCAATCTTAATTGTTTTAATCTTTTTTTCTCTAATTAATTTAGATAACGACCACATTGTAAACATTGGTGTATATGTTTTAATTGTTTCTTGTATGGTAAAATACTTCTTATTTTCTTCCACCTAAGTTTCACCTCCTTAAATCTTTAAACAATTGACAGATTATCCTTGACTTTTGATGTGTCTATATGTCACAATACATTTAAATCAAAGTCAAGACATTTTTAAAAATTGTTTTAAAATGTCTATTGGAGGTATTATGGATAAAGAATTAAATATAATTAATGTTGCAATAAAAGATAATAAATATTATTTTTTAAATCTTGAAAACCAAACAGTCATACAACAATTTGATATAAGAGATTTTTTAATTGAGTTTTCTGAAAAAAACTATGAGCAGTTATCTTTAGATTTTCCAAAAAAAGTATCTAATAATTTTAAAGACATCACAAATGTAAAAGATTATTTATTCTATAATATGTATCTTTACAATAAAAAGTATGAAAATCAAAATTTGAAACTACTAATGGATATTCTTTTTACAAATTCTCCTGAATTATATGATGTCTTAGGGGAAAAACTTTCTGAAATAACAGACATAAAATATTCTATTGTTTCAGGTATTAATTTAGAAAATGATTTGTCTGTACCATTAGAAGTATATTCTTTTAGCTCATATGAATCATTTGCTTTATTTACTATATTTAAAGCTTTATCTCTAAATATTAAGTTTAATAAATGTAAAAATTGTGGCAAATATTTTGTGCCTACCTCAAAAAGAAATGAAATATATTGTACCCGTATTTATAGAAATAATAAAACCTGTAGAGATATTGGTTATGAAAACTCTGTAAAAGCAGATGACATAGCTAAAGCTTATAGAAATGCATATAAAACTCAAAATGCAAAAAAGCAAAGGAATAAAGATATAGAAGGTATTAATGAAATGTTTTCTATATGGGCAACTAAAGCTAAAGAAATGTACGAACTATGTAAAGATGATAAGATACAACTTAAAGAATTAAAAAAATGGTTTAAAGATCATCAAAATTGGATTGATAAATAGGAGGTGCATCTTGGCTGGCAATATTATTGATATGAGTAATGGTAAATATAGATTGCGTGTTAGTAATGGATTTGATTCAAATGGTAAAAGAAAATACTTTAATAAAACTGTTTCTTGTTCTTCAAAAAGAGTAGCAGAAAAAGAATTAGCAAAATTTATTACATCAATAGAAGGTGGATGTACATATTCTGCAAGTAAAATAACATTAAATGAATTTAGTAAGCAATGGATAAAAACCTCCGAAGAACAAGAACTTGTTCCAGCCACTAGACAATGTTATATTGAAAAACTGAATTTACACATATTACCCTATTTAGGTAATATGCGTTTAGATAAAATAACACCTTTTCATATCGATACATTATATAATAAACTTGCAAAGAAACCAATTAATAGAAAAGACGATACTGGTAATTATAAGACCATGTCACAAACAACTATTCAAAGAGTTCATGAAGTTCTATCTGGCTTATTTAGTGATGCATTACGATGGAATTTAGTTCCTTTTAACCCCTGTACTAAAGTTAATAAACCTAAATATAAAAGGACAAAAATGAAATGCTTTGATGAAGAAACATCAAAAAGGTTAATTAACAAACTACTAGAAACCGCACCTACAAAGTATAAATGTTTTGTTCTTCTAGCAATCTTAGGAGGTTTTAGAAGAGGAGAAATAGTAGGCTTACATTGGGATGATATTGATTTTGGAAATAAAAAAATAACAATAAATAGAAGTGTTTATTACTTGGGGCATGAAGGTGTTAATGAAAAAGATACTAAAACAGATTCTAGTCATAGAACTGTTGTTGTGCCTGATATATGTTTTAATGTATTAAAACAATAGCGAGCTGAGCAGGGTAAAATGAGATTGGCACTTGGAGATAAATGGCATGGTGTAGAAAATATTTTCACTACTAATGATGGAGAAATTATGAATCCTGCAACAGGTCCAAAATGGTTTGCTAAATTTCTAGAAAAAAATGGATTTCCCCATATCAGGTTCCATGATTTGAGGCATACTTTTGCAACTTTACTTATTTCTTATAATGTAGATGTTCAAACTGTTTCTCATAAATTAGGTCATGCTAGTGCAACTACGACTATGAATTTTTATGTACATGATTTGGAATCTACTGATAAGGCTAGTGCAGAATTATTAGAAGATATGTTAGTTAAGGATTTAAAATTTGTATAGAAAAAGAGCCGATTGGCTCTTTTTTACGCTATTTTGAAATTTTTATTTTCTTATATTCTATCTTGTTAATAAAATTATAATAATCAACAATATAAATACACAGAAACTCTGCCTCATTCTTTTTCATTATATTATTAGCATGTGCATATGTTCTGTTGTTTCGTGCATCATCAAAGCTTTTCATAATCTTCTTAGTTGCACTCAAAATACTAAATGTTGTACTCTCTTTAAATATTTCATCTTCTCTTAAGATATTGTTCAATTCTCCCGCTATAGAATCTAATGTTTCTCCCTTTATTGGTTTTCCTAACTCCTCAAATATAGCTTGATATTTATATCTTAGTAATGTATGTAATCTATCAATAGTGAATTCATATTCACCCTTTGACAGTCTTTCCTTAATATGTCTTAATAGCATTTCCTCTTCTTTTTTATTTCTTACAGTATTTTCACTAATGTCAATAGTTTTTTCATATTTTTCTAATTGCTTGACCATCCTTTTGACTACAGGTATATGCTTTTTAAGTAAAAAATCTCGCTTTGTTCCATACTCCAAAAAACCGATCATTAATTGTTTAACTTTTACATTATCTTCATTTTTGATATATCTTCTTAGTCTTTTAGCTTTGGAATTTCCCTCTTCTTCATCTTTGTACTCTTCATCATCAATATTGCTTCCTGTACACTCTTCAATAAAACTTTTAAATCTATAATCGGAAAAATCCCATACATATCCTTTACCTCTTTTTGTTTTCCTCGCTATAATTTCCATAAATTCATCAATATCTACCGCTTTTAAATCTGACATGTTTCGCTCCTCCTTATCCTTATGATAGTAATGCTCTCATATTAGTACTCATCGTAGATATTATGTTTTCTACCATTATTGCTTTTTGTTCATCATCCCCCATAGCTTGGATTTGAGCTGATGCTAAAGAATATATTAAAAAGTCTACAGATGTTACTAAATGTTGATTGTCTTTATTTTCAATTACAAATCTATCATAAAATGGATGCTCTGTATTCCATTCTATTACTATCTTTTTACCTTCTTGCCAAGCCTCAAATATTGAAGCGAGTCTACCATTTTTAGCCGTTCTAAATTCAACATTAGCATTACTATCCTGTGTTTTTTTAGGCTTTCTTTCTCTTTCTTGCATATTGTCTTTATTAACCTGTTCCATTTGTTTTGTTTGTTCTTTATCCTTATTGCTATCTCTTTTTTCTTTCTTTACAATTGGGGTAATAAGTAATTTTGATTTATTATTAATTACTTTTTCTGCTTCTTTATGGCTATTTATTTCTTCTTCAGATATTTTTGCAGTTTTCTTCGTCTGATTGCTCATTGCTCTCATCTGTGGCAATAAATCATTTCTTAAAGAATTATCTATAGAGTCCACCATATCTATGCCATTTTTAGTGAAATTAACACCCATTGGTTCATCTAATTCCGAGTTAAAAGATAATTCTCCCCTAACCCTGTTAAAATTAGGATGCTTATTAAACCAATCCTTTGGAACAAATCCAAAAGCTATTTCTCTATTATTCCTCAAAACAGAAAATCCTTGATTTTTCATATTAATGTCTTTATTCTTTTGCAATTCCTCATTATATACTTGCAATAAAGCTAATTTAACATGAACGATTCCCTTTCTAGTTTCTCCAGTTTTATTGTCTTTCCATTTAACTTCATAATCTTCATCGCTAAATAGTTGTGATTTAAATTCCTCATCATCTAACATTAAAGGATCATATGGCAATACCTTTTCGCCATTTACCTCAAATGTAATTCTGTTCATGTATTTTCTATATATTCTAGCCATTTCTTTAACTAATTTGTTTGAAAACTGCTTTACATTTTTATTAGTTATACCTGAACATTTTTCAAATATTATAATTGTTCCTGTCTCGCTATTAACAATATTTTTAAAAAATGCTTCTTCTACCTGATTTGCATTTCCTATAAATTTAACAAAGTCGTTTGACTCTTTTATTACGTCAACATCTGTTACACTTTTCAATACGAATGGAGTATTTAATTCCTTTGTTAATACTGTTGTTCTATTTGCAAGTGATAACCCTGCTGTGCTTAATCCCATTCCAAATTTTCCTAAGTCTCCTCCTGTAGAATGTTCACTGTTAGAACCTAATTTTAATGCCTCATCCAATACTTCATATTCCATACCGTTTCCGTTATCTGCTATCATTATCCTTAATTGCTTTTCATTATCTTCTTCTATGAATACTTGTATTTTAGTAGAATCTGCATCAATACTATTATCAATAATATCACATATAGCTACCGTGTTTTCATATCCTATATGTTGTAATGCAGATATTAATATTTTTGCATTTGGTGTATTTTTAGATTCATATTTCACCTCATTTCTAATAATATTATTTTCTTTGTTTGTTCTTTCCATAACAAATCCTCCTTTTAAAATAAAAAAATAATCTATCTAGATTTAGATAGACCTTAAACTCCAAGTCAAAATAAACAAAGAAAATAATACTATTATAACTTTGTTTAAATACAAGGTTTTATACCCAATATTAAAATATTTTAACTCTTCAGACAAAGTGCTATACCGAATCTAGATAGATATTACCACATTTGTTAATTTTTGTCAAATGATGTCTTTTTTAAAATAAATATGTACTCATGTGCCAACAGATAAAAATCCCTATTTGTATTTTGGCTCCAATATCCTGTTCTTTTGCAGTTGTGCTGCTCTTTTATTATTATTTCTTTTAAGGTGAATCCTCTTTCGATGAAAATATTCATGATATAAAAACCTAATGGAATAACATTTTTACTTTTCCTTATGTCTCCAATTAAAACTGCACAGTATTTTTCTTTTTTTAAGATTCTAAAACATTCTTTTGAAAATAATTTAATATGATTTAAAAATTCGTTTAATTCCAGTCTTGATAAATCTTCTTTAATATCTTTACTATATTTTATAATATTTGCATATGGTGGATGTGCAAATATAAAATCTATACAATCATCTGGTACTATTCCTTTTAAATTTGTTGAATCAGCCCTTATTAATTTCGGTTCATATAAATTATTGCTTTTAAATTTAATTCGTTCCTTTGCTATTTTAAGAGCATTCACATTTACATCTATTCCGTACTCCTTTTCTATTAAGTAATTTTGCTTCTATCATTGTAGTTCCACTTCCACAAAATGTATCTAATACTATATCTCCTTCTTTAGTATATTTTAAAATTAAGTTTCTGGGGACTTGTGGAGAGCAATTTCCTCTATAATCTCCTTTATGAGTTGCCCAATTCCCCCTTTCTTTAAAAGACCATATTGTTGTGTCTTCTAATTTGAATGCATCCGGTTCATATTTCAATCCCATTTCTCCTTTTATACTCAAAAGGACAACCAATAATAGTTGTCCCCCTAGAACTATTTTATATATTTATTTTATCTTCCTCTAAATGTTGATGTACTTACAATTGAAAAAATATCCATATTGTCTTTTAATAGTTCATCTAATATCTGTTTGAACATATATGCATCTGCTCTATTTGTTTTTTCCTGAATCATAAGTAGTAGCAATAATACTAAAACAAAATCAATTGGATACTCTCCGCCCTTCAAGAGTTAATTTTGATATTTCTTTATCTACTCTATTTTTATATTTTAATAATGTATTTTTTAAAGTTATATAATCATTACTTTCTAGTCCCACAATTTCATCCCAAGTTTTTTGCATACATTTTATAAAAGTAATAACATCATTGTGATTCTTTTGTTCTTTTAAAAGCATGTCTATTACCCAATGTATATGCTTTGGTGTTCTTGCCCTTCCTCCATCTTTACTATATTGAACTACTATATCATTTGGAGATAAAGAACCTTCGAATACATATATTGTATAGCTATTATTTACTTTTATATCCATTATTGATTTTTCTGTTCTTCTTTTTCTATATTTTCTACCTTCTAAAAATTCCATTTACTTTTCCTATTCTATTTAAATATTTTAGTCATAATGCCATTTTCCATATCGTTTATATTATAAATATTGTCCATAACATTAAATGTTTCTTCTAAGTTTCTTCTAGCACTTCTCCATGCTGTTCCATCTGTAAACCATACAAATTTTACACCATCTATTGTATCAGCTTCTTGAGAAATCATTTTATAGCTTCTAGCAGTTTCATTTAATTTTGAGCCTCCACCATTTCCACCATAAAAATTAGTTTCAATTACATATATCATATTATCTGTTTTTACAACAAAATCAAATCTTTTAGTTGATGTACCATTTCCGGATATTGCTGATAAGTCCATATTCCACTTTTTCTCAATGTCTGTCAAATACATCTCTTTATAATATTCTTTTACTCCTGATTTTTTTATGTATGCTTCAACTAAGTCTTCCATTTGATGTCCACCACGATTTTTTCTACCATTAGAATCTAATCCTGTCTCAACACCTAAACAATAATCAACTAAATTATTAACTATATGTTTTTCTAACAATTCAAATAGACCTGTCTCTCTCATAAAAACTTTGTATTGTTCTATACTATAATTTTGATTTTTAAAATTATAAGTAAATTCTCCATTTTCATCTTGAGCATATATTTCCATTTGTCTTACTGCTAATAAAATTGGTATACATTTTAGAGTTTCTGGATATTTTTCTATAATATTTTGAAAGTCTTCTTCTATTTGTTTACTACCAATCAGAGAATTTAGAATATTTAATTCTATTTTTATATTCTCTACATTTCTATATACTTTTTCAAAATCTATATAATACTTATATCCTGAAATACTAAATTTAAATTCATTTAGCCACTCTTCAAAATTTCTACTCATCTGCTGCCTCCTTAATTTCTTCAAATCTTTTTATTGATAAATCTAAATATTCTTTTTCTCTTTCTATTCCAATATAATTTCTACCTAGCTTATATGCTGCAATTCCTGTTGTTCCACTTCCACTAAATGGGTCTAAAATTATATCTTTTTCATCTGTAGATGCTTTTATTACTTTTTCTAATATTTCTAGTGGTTTCTGCGTTGGATGTTTTCCATGTTTCTTTTCTGATGGTTTAGTTAAACTTGTAGTCCAAACATCTTTCATTTGTTTTCCATCATTCATATTTTTCATTAATTCATAATTGAATTTATATTTGCACTTTTTAATATCTTTTCTTGCCCATAGTATTGTTTCAGTTGAATGTGTAAATGTTTTGCAAGCCAAGTTTGGTGGTGGATTTGTCTTTTGCCAAGTTATATTATTTATAATTTTAAAGCCTTCTTCTTCCAATGCCATCCCTATTGAATAAATATTATGTAATGTTCCACTTATCCATATAGTTCCATCATCTTTTAGTATTCTATAGCACTCTTTTATCCATTTTTTATTGAAATTATGTTTATATTTTAACGAATCAGACTCATCCCATTTCCCTTTATTTACTGTTACCATTTTCCCACCACTACATGTTATACCATCATTTGATAAAAAGTATGGTGGATCTGCAAATATAGTATCTACTGTTTTGTCTTCAAGCTTTTTTAATATTCTAAAAGTATCACCTTTTATTAATTTAAAATGATCCTCATCATAATAATATTTTCCTGTATACATTATCACACTCCACTATGCATTGTAGTTTGTAACTAGTATTTCAGATATTTTACCTCTTCCATTTGAATTTGCATTTATCATTCTACTTGCATATATTTCATCTATATTGAATCCCTGATATATGTTATCAAAGAAATGATCTTCCTTATTTGTATTCTTTGGATTTGAATTGCTTAGCATTAATTTAGCATTTCGTTCATCTAATTCTCTATAAAATTGTGCCAATTCTATCTGATTCTCATCATTAAAATCTTCTTTTGTATAAGATGTAAATGCTGATGTTACATTTAATGGTCTATATGGTGGGTCAAAATATACAAATGTATTTTCTGTTACATATTCCATACTTTTTTTATAATCGCCATAGATAAATTCTACATTTTGTATTAATCTTGATAAATCTATTAAATTATCTGAATCACATATTGTAGGATTTCTATAATTCCCAACGGGCACATTAAATTTTCCTGCTTTATTTACCCTATATAATCCATTAAAGCATGTCCTATTTAAATATATAAATTGAGCTGCTCTTTGAACATTTTGTTCTTTTTCTTTTAGTGAATAATTATTATATTCGTCTCTTTTATTATAAAAATATTCTTTTCTTTCCTCTTGCTCTAAATCTAAATATTCTGTTTCCATTTGTTCTAGAATTTCAATTAATTCTTCTACATTATTCTTTATAACATTATAGCAGTTTATTAAATCAATATTTATATCAAATGCATATGCTTGCTCAACATTATACTTTTGCAATATGTCTATTAGCACTGCCCCTCCACCAACAAATGGTTCTATATATGTTTCTATTATTCCATTTCTTAATTCGTATGGGTAGAAATTATTTAGCTGTGGTATTAAACTTCCTTTTCCTCCTGCCCATTTTACAAATGGTCTTATTTGTCCTGCCATATTATCCCTCTTTACTTTTTTGTAATTTTATCACATAAATCATATTTTTTCTACATATCCTGTTTAAATTAATAATATTTTTATACTTGCATTTCTATTATTTTTAAGTTTAAATACAAAACCAAATTGGAGGTGAGATTTAGATGAAACCAAAAACTATACTTTCTTTATATAATGGTGATTACACTTTTATTGAAAGAGATTCTCCACCGGATGAAAGACACTCTAAAAGTCTTTCTAAGTGTGTTGAAGTTGAAAACAAATTAAAAGAGCTTGTAGATAAAAATACTTTTGATTTAATTATGAAAGCTATGGATTATCAAAATAATTTTATGGATGTAGAAATAGAAGCGGCTTTTGCAGAAGGTTTTTCTTTGGCTGTATCATTGCTGCTGGAAGCATTATCCGATAAATGAACGGATACCCTCCTTATGTATTTCCCGAAATAATTTAAAGCACTCCCCTCGCCGTTCCCCCTTCTTTACTTTGTAGAGATTTAAGACGGGGGTTTATTATATTATCGGTATATAATTTTTATTTATATTTCAATGGTTTTATTAATTCTATCCCGTTTATCACAGTAAAAATAATAACTACTTTTTCAAATTTGTTTTCTATTTTATTTGTTCTTATTTTTTTACAACAAGAATAGAAAATACATTCCTTAAAACCTGCTTAATTTCGCTAAGCTCTGTGCTAACTGTGACCAAAGTGTGACTTTTTTGATGAAAAAGACATAGAAAAAACACTTGCTAAAGTCTAGCAAATGCTTTTCGTTCTAGTGGTTGCGGGGGTAAGACTCGAACTTACGACCTTCGGGTTATGAGTTGACATAACTCTGGTTTTGAAAATTTAAGAAATATTTAGTTTTTATTAGTATTTCAGTGCTTTCAGAGATTTTGCTTTTTGGAACACTTGTGCGATTTTAGGAACTTTTGGGGGAATTTTTTCACCAAAATCTCCCCAAGCAAAAATGGTAAAAATTGGAGGTAAAATTAATGAAAAACAAAATATTAAATAATGAATTAAATGATTTATTATCAGATTGGATTATATTTAGAGATGAAGAATTGGCAAAATTAACAAAAGAGGATAAAAAACATCTTTTGCACTTTGATGAACTAGAGAACAACCTATTAAAAAGTTTGCCTTACAAAAATAGAGAATATACAAGAGTACTATTAGAAAAAATTTATGATGACTTCATAGATTTTTGCACTTACTACAATTATAAATATTACAAGTCTGGGTTTGGAGATTGCTTGAATTTAGTTATTATGGGTTTAGGTGGTAAGCATTATGGCTCTTAAAAAATATGGTATACTTTTGAAAAAGTATTTGAAAGAACTAAATCCTATTAAGTATAGTAAACTTACTATTAATTGTGAACTTATGGATTATCTTTATGAAGAAGAAAAGTATTTGTATGAATTTGCAAATATGGTGAAGCTTTTCTTAAAAGAACAATACCCAGAGCCTAAAACTCACGAGTTTATCGTAATGGCTCAGTATAATAATATGATTGATAATATGGTGGAAGAGTTTGTAAGGAATGAAATTACGAAGATTGTGTAGATAGTTAGAGCCGAGACTAAGTCTCGGCTTTTAACTTATATATAATCTTTTAATCGCTTTGAAAGTTTTGGGCTCTTTAATTTTCTTAATGCCTTTTCTTCTATTTGCCTAACCCTTTCTCTTGTAACACCCAAAATTTGTCCAACCTCATTTAATGTTTTTTCATTACCAGCATTTAAAACACCATATCTTAATTTTAATACTTCTGTTTCTCTTTCTTTTAGTTCTCCTAAAACTATTTTTAAATCACTCTTAAGAAAATTGTTATCAATATTATTAATTTGTATGTTTTTGTCTGAAAAATATTCTTCATCTAATGTATCTATATCAAAAGTATCTTGCATTAAAATATAAAATTGCTTAATTTCTTCTTCATCCATATTTGCTTTTTGTTTAATTTCTTGTATCAGTTCTTCATTTAAGTTATCTTCTGTATGATAGTTCTTTTTTATAACTTCTAGCATTGGTAGTAGTTTTTCTTTTATATGAACCGGAAAATAAATTGCACTATTAGAGAATATCATTCTTCTATCTATTTCTGTTTTTATTCTGAAATACATATAAACTGATAGTCTTTCGTTTATAGAAATATCTATTTTATATAATGCCTTAATCAAACCTATATTCCCTACTTCTATAATATCACTTAAATTAAATCCATATCTTTCATGGTAATCTATCGCTATTTTTACAACATTTTTTAAATACATTTCTATTATTCTATCTCTAGCATATTCATTTCCTTCTTTTGCTTGAAAAAGTAAATTTTTTTCTTCTCCTTTTTGTGGAGGTCTTATATTTCTTATTAAATTTATGTATTGTTTTAATTCTGGTTCTATAGTAATAGCTTTATTAAGTATGTCATTATAGTTCAAGTGGCTCCAATCTTCTATTTCAGTCTCTTCTATATTGTTTGGATCATCAATTATCATAATCCCTTTTAATAATAATCTATTAGTAATCTTGTCCACTTGAAAAACAGATATATTATTTTCCTCAATAATTTTCAAAATTTCTTCTGGTGTTATATATCCTTTTTCTTTATATTTACTTTCTAATATACTTTGTATTCTATCATTTTCATTTACTCCCATTATTATCAAATCTCTCTATAAATTTATCTTTTTCCTCGCAGAATCTATTATATCTTCAGTAGCTACATTTCTATATCTATTATCAAATTCTTCCATAAAGTCATATAAATTTCTTAAATAATCATCTGATTTTTCAATTAGTTTATTATATAAAATTTCTACTCCACCTAAAACATATCTTTCAAAATTTTCTTCGTCCTCCTTAGCTTTCTCTGTTCCATAAAATCTAAAAGATTGGTCCATTCTATTATCTATTGTTTTATTATTTTTATCACTTAATAATGTAATCAAAATATAAGCAAACTTTAAGTCCTTCTCTTCTTTCATTAATGCATCTGTAAATATCTTGGTAACCTCTCCACTTTCTCTATCAATTTCTGACTTCTTACCATATAAAAATCCAACTATTGGTGCTATTCTATATACATCAACATTTCTTTCAAAAAGCTTATTATTTTTATCATCAAATTTTGCAGTAAGTCTTTTTACCATTTCAGCATGTTTGCCCCTAAAAGAATATTCTTTATCAAACATTTTTGCTCCTCCTATCCCTCTATACTAGTTTCATATTCATTTTCTTTTCTAAAGTAATATTGTTTACCTATCTTTTGACTCATGTTATCTTTAGCAATTTCTCCATCAGTATCTTTAATAAAAATAACTATTTGCTCTGCTATATTAGGTAATACTTCGCATATATTTTTTATTCTTTTTTTATCAAAAGCAGAAAGTGGTGCATCCATTACTAATGGGTATGCTTCTGTTTCAACTAATGATTCTTCCTCTGAATTTTTCTCTCTAGCTAATTTTATTACTCCAGAAATAAATGCCAAAATAACAACTATACTTTGTGCTGTTGATGTTTCTATATCATAGTTACTGTTAAAATGCTTATTTTCTGTTACCTGAATATTATATTTACTATCTAATGATAAAGATAATCCCCCATCATATATTTCATCAAATATATCGTTAATACATTTTTCCAATTTCTCTCTTATTGTATTTTCTTGTTCAGAATAATCTTTTGCTATTTCAGTAAACATATACTCTGCATAAGCTTTACATATTTCAATTTTTCTGTTTTTATCACTTTTTAATGCTAGTTCATTTCTCTCTGTATCTTGTCTATCTCTTTGTGTTTGACAACCACCTTTTTCTAGTGTCAATGCATCTCTTCTTTGTTTACATTCATTCAAAATTCTTTGCCATTGCCATAAATCTTCCTGTTTTTTACCTATTCCCTGTGTGCCTTTTAATTTTTCTTCTATTATTTTAATTTCATTTATTTTATCATCTACTTCTAATTCTGATTGTCTTATTATAGAATACTTATTAGATAAACTTTCAAAAAAATTATCAGAATTTTTTGCTCTCATCATACACTCATCTTTAAAATTAGATACAAGTGTACCTATTGATTGAGGCGGTATATATGACAATAAATTAGTTAAATTATTATATGCTTCATTGCCAATTTCTATTGGATTACCACATATACATTCTCCTCTTTGTTTTAAATGTTCTATAGTTTCTGCATGTATATGAGGTATATCTGTATTTGATTTTAATTCATCAGGTAATTCATTTAATGAATCTAAAATTAATTTTCTCATCATATAATTGTTTACATTTGTATTAAACTCTTTTAAAATGTCTACAGCAAATTTTTCCCTTGTAATTTTTTCATCTCTCAACTTTTGCTCAATTTTTTCTTTTTCTTTAGCTAATTTTTCTCCTTCTTCATGCTCCTTTATAAAATTTTGCAATTCATCACATTTATCTATAGCAGTATTCTCTTGAGAATCTATTTCCTCTAGCTCTTTATCTATTTCTTGAATTCTATCATTATATTCTTCAATTTTTCTTGTATATTCTAAAATTTTATCATTATTAGTTGAATCATATCTTTCATTATAATTTCCAATAACACTATATTTTGATGTTGGTTTTAAATGTTCTAATGCTTCTGTATAACTACATAACCCCAATAAATTTTTTACAGCTAGTCCAAATTCTTTGCTTCTTCCTTTTCTAATCTCTTTACTCATTTTTTCAATTCGTTCTCCATCAAAGAAAAAATAGCCAGCTAAATCTTTTGGTAATATTTCTTTTATAACTAATTCTGTTTCTAAAGGTTTTACAAATTCCTGTTGTCCATCATAATTTTTATAAGATATTTCAAATATTCCACTACCTAGTGCTCTTACTGAATTATTATATTCTTTTTTATAAACTTGTTTTCTAATAATAGTATAATCTCTACCCTTATGTGTTAACTCTATCTTTACCTTTACATTTGCTTCTTCTCCAATATTCATTTCTTCTGAAACAGCTCTACAAAGTAAAACTTTATCTTCAAAAGAAACCTCTGCATACAAACACCACATAAATGCCTGTGCTATTGTTGTTTTTCCAGAACCATTTTCTCCCATTATTATTGTTACATTCTTATCTTTATCAGTTGAGAAGTTAACAGTTTGTCTTCCTCTGAATTGTCTAAAATTTTCTATTTCTAAACTTTTTAATAACATTCTATTTCCTCCTCAATCATTTTTTGTATTTTTTTAACCATCTCTGTAGAATTATATTTTTTAGTCTTTACATTTTTTACTTCTTCAATAATAACCCTATTTAATATTCTTTTAGCTTTTTCTTCATCAATTTTTACACCATTAAACTCCATAATATTCTTCTCCTTCTAATACAAATTCATCATTATCATCTAGTTTATAAGCAGTTCTTATACCATCAAGTACACTCATACCAACAGCTTTATTTAGTGATAGTCTGGTAAATTCTTCTATTCTAACTGCTTCATTTCTCGCTAAACTTTTTTCCATTTTCATTTGTTCCTCTGTCATATATGAAACCTCTTCTAAGTCTCTAGGTAATGTTATAAAATCATATATTTCTGCGAATTTTTTTCCTTTTGCTTTTCTTAACACTCTTCCTCTTCTTTGAATATATTCTTTAGGATTAGTTGTACTTGCTAGAATAAAAGCTGTTTTTATTTCTGGAATATTTACACCTTCATCTAAGCATTTTATAGCTATTAATGTTTGTAATGAAGTTCCTTCGCTAAACTTTTCTTTTAATATTTTTCTTTCTTCCATATCTTCATTTGAAGTAAATTGTGATACTCCCATTTCTAGTTCATTGCCTAATACATGAGTTACTGCTTCTATCTGTCTCAAGTCATCACCTGTAACATTTATATTTTCAGGCATATTATCAATATCCACCCTGCTTGTACCACAATATACTAGCATATGATTATCATTCTTATATGGATTTATTACTTCTTTTAACTTTTCTATTTTAAAAGATGCCCCCGCGACAATAGATGCTCTTTTTATTGCTAATCTTTTCCCTTTTTCATTTAATTCTTTTTTCCCATTTCTTATAATAATACATTTACCTATCTCATAAGAGATATTTTTATACATTTCTAATTCATCATCTGTAAGATGACCAATTATAGGATAATATTTATATTCGGTAAGCATATTTGACTTAATAGCTTTTTCTAAATCATAAACTATACATTTATCTCCAAAATAACTATAAAGAGCATTTGTACCATACTCATCATGATGTCTTTCTAATGTAGCTGATAATGCAAGCCTATATTTAAATCTATCATCTAGTGTCTTTACAATTCTAGGTGCTCCAAAATTATGTGCTTCATCTACCACTAATAATGTATTAGTTCTAATTTTACTTAATTCTTCTTGTACAAATTTAGATACATATGTTGCATTTGTGCAGATGAAACATAAAAATTCTCTTCCTTTTACATTTAATTTTTGATCCCTTATTGCATTATCTAATAATTCTTTCCAGTTTTTTTGTATCGAAGCACTATATCCTATAATTGGGTTAATATTAAATTCCAATATATCTTCTACCCATTGTTCTACTAAATGTTGATAAGGACAAACAATTATTACCGCTATTTTATTGTTCAATTCATTAGATAACTCTGTGACAGCTTTTAAACCTGTGAGAGTTTTCCCTGTACCTGTGGCCATATCAAAAATACCCTTATAATTTTTCTCTTTCCATTGTTGAGTAGCTTCTTCTTGATAATCTCTCCATTTTATATAGACTGGAATTTTTGGATATTTATCAGTTCTATGTATATCTTCTTGTATATCTGTATCTTTTAATATTATTTCATTTTTTAATAAATTATAATTTATTGTATCTTTTCTATATTTTATCAACTTTCTTTTCGCTGCATCTGGAAATTCTAAAACCATTGCTGATTTATCTAAATTATTCCACAGCTCTTCAAACGCTTTTTCCTTATTTAATGTTCTTTCTTTTGAATCTTCGTTTTCCCATGAATTAAATACATCTATAGTTTCATAGTTAGTTGTTAAAGCTACTTCTGTTTCATTCATAGAACCAGAAAATGAAATTATATTATTGTCATTATCATAAAACAAGCCCATCTTTTCATGATATAAACCAAGTAAATTATTTTTTAATGAAAATGCTATTTTTATATCTAATTTTTCTTCTGCTATTAATGTAGATAGTAAATTTAATTTTTCCTTTTCCAATTCTGTAATAGGCTCTTCAATTAAATCTAGTATCTTTCTTTCAAGTATATGCTCTCTTAATTCATATCCTTTATTTATCGCTTCTATATCTTCTGGCTTTAAATTAGGTGATATAATTAATTGCATTTTCCCATTATTTTCTACTAAGTAAACAAGTCCCTGTGCAATTTCTGATAATGATGAAGACGTAAAAAAGCCCACACTTCTTTTATATAATGTAGATTCTTTTAATGCTTTTACATATAATTCTTTAGCAACATTATCTCTAGGTATTCTATATTCTTTCTTAACATCAATATCTTTTAAACTCATTTTCTCACCTTTCTATAAAGTTTCTAATGCCTCTATTAATCTATCAATATCTTCAGTAGTATTAAAATAATTAAAACTAATTCTAACTGTACCATAATGTTCTTTTGAATCTATAAAATCATGTACAAGTGGAGAACAATGATATCCTGTTCTAACGCAGATATCAAATTCTTCATCTAGAATTACACCTACTTCATCCGCTGTATAGCCTTTAACATTTATTGATATAATTCCTGTACAATTTTTCGTATTTTCTGGTAAATAAGTTATAATTTTCTTATTATCTTTTATTTTATCACAAAAATATGAAAAAAGCATCTTTTCCTTTTCTTTAATGTTGTTTTTCCTAAGCCATTTTATACTTTCATGTAATCCATAGATAGCAACAGCATTTTTACTTCCTGCTTCATATTTTATAGGTAATTCATCTGGCATATTCATATTTAAACTATCCGAGCCTGTTCCTCCAAATAAGAATTTTTTTAAATTAGTACTATTACAATCAATAAAGCCTGCTATTCCAAAGCTTGAATATAAAGACTTATGCCCCGCAAAAACAATAAAATCTACATTTTCAGCTGTTATATTTTTGTCTACTCCAAAAGATTGTGAGCCATCTAGTATATTTGTTGATTTATATTTTTTACCTAATTCAAATATTTCTTTGTATGGTAATTCATATCCAGTAACATTACTTTTTGCTGAGCAAAAAATGCATCTGGGTTTTTTTAGTATAAAAACATCTTCTATATTTTCAGAAATTTCCCAAGTTTCTTTATCAAACGGAATCATTTCAATATTTATGTTATATCTTTTTTTAATTTCTTCCAAAGGTCTTAAAATTGAATTGTGTTCAAATGGAGTAATATATACATTGTCTCCTTCTTTCCATTCTAAGCCAAAAATGATTATATTTAGGGATTCTGTTGCAGAAGTAGAAAACACTACTTTGTTTTTATTTACTCCCACAAGTTCTCCTATTTCCTCTCTTGTTTCATCTATTATTTTAGATGTTTCTTTTGCCTTCTTATAACTCCCTCTACCAGAATTAAATGCATATTCTCGATTAGCTTTATCTAATGCTAAATATACTTCTTCTGGTTTCGGAAATGTTGTAGCTGCATTATCTAAATAAATCATTCTTTTTTCTCCTTTTATTTACATATATTTTTTTATTAATTGTAACAAAATCTTTATTTTTTCACTTTCACTTATTGAATCTCCATACTCTTCTAATGAATCTTCAATATTATTTTTCAATGTACTTCCCAACGCTGTAATTTCTTGTGAATTTATATATTTTTTTATTTCTTTATTTCCTTCTGAAATAACTACCATCTCTTGTTCATTTTTGTTTATGTTTCTTATGCTTTTAATCTCTTCGATTATTTGTTCAAATTGTAACATAAATTCTTCATACGTATTCTCTTGCCAATCTTCTATGTATGACCCCACTATTATAAATGCTATATTTTGCATAATTTCATGTTCATTATAAGTATCTAAATCTTTAACATATTCTAATAGTCTTTTAATTTCTAGTTTAACCACTGTGTTTTTAGCATATTCATCAATATTTCTATACCAGTTACTCAATAACTTATTTAAATTTGTTTTTGAATTATGTTCAAAGTATTCTTTGAAATCATGTATTAGATACTCAGTATAGTTTTCAAGATAATTATCATATGTTTCTTTTAATTTTTTTAAATTAGTTATAATATCATTATAACTGTCCATATTCAGTAAATCTTGCAACCTTCGAAATAAAAATTCGTTATTATTTATATCTGTTTTCATTAGCTCATTTTTTATTTCTATATATGATTTGTTGAATATTATATCATTTGTTGCTGATATTTCCCTAGTAATTCTAGGTAATGACAAAGCCCATCTTCTCATTGCTGTAACTAAAATTTTCACATTATTTCTATAATTGTCTGTTGGTATACAGCCATATATATTTAGCATTTTCTTTACAAATTTATCTTTTTCAGTAGTTCCATTTTCTACATATAAAAAATATTTTTCCGGTTCTTCTATAATTTTTGAAATATTATTTGCTTCTATCTCTACTTCTTTATTTTGATAATATAGAATAATATTTTCACTATATTCTTCAATTGCCATAGCCAACAATAAAGGTATTACGCCTTTTCTAATACCGTAAGGTTTACCAGTTAATTTAGTACATAAATGTTCGAAATTTCTTTTTTCTAATTTTTCAGATTTTTTAATAAAATCTTTAATTATATGTATGATTCTATCTATATCCGCTCTTTTTCTTTTTTCTACAACCGCTTTATATATTGTGGCTTCTGCACTTGTTGGGCTCTTAATTAAATTCATATCATTATTAAGTATAGTATCAATTACAATTCCCCTTGCTTTATATATAGGTGAAGATATGTCATTTTTATTTATCATTTCATTATTTATAATCGGAGCCTCACAATACAATTCTTCACAAGTTTTTGACACTACACCACTTAAATTATTTGTTTTTAGTTGTTCTTTTCCCTTAAATATATATTCTATATTGTTTTTTTCAAATTTCTTTTCTATTTCACTTTGTATTAATTCAACATTTTCTTCTTCTATCAAATTTAACTCGGCATAAACTTCATCATCATTGTTTTGAGTTCTTTTAATATATTCAATTGCTTCGCATTCTTTTAAAGCTTGAACAAGTTCTAATGAAATAGGTTCTTTAGGTATTCTTACAATTACTTCTTTATCATCAATTGTAGAAATTTTATCTATAGTCTTTTCTATATTTTTACTATTTCTAATTATATTAATAACAATGCCATCTGAAAAACTTTGCTTTTTTAATAAATTGAACGATTTTAAATTTATCAATTCTTCTTCAGTTAAAAATAACATCTTA
>CAKPJM010000012.1 GCA_934162625.1 uncultured Clostridia bacterium | reverse complement strand
AATTTTTTGTATATTTCTACTATTGCTTCTTCACTTGTCTTTACTGTATCTTTTGCTATTGTTGCAAGTATTTTTTCATCTTCTCCAAATACATCTATTATTTGTTCGTCTGATACTAATCCAATTGCTCTTAAAAGAACAGTTACAGGTAATTTTCTAGTTCTATCTATTCTTACATAGAATATATCATTACTATCTGTTTCATATTCTAACCAAGCACCTCTAATTGGCATAACCGTAGACTTGTACAATTTTTTTCCTGTCTTATCATAGTCTGATTCATAGTAGCATCCTGGTGAACGTACTAACTGGCTTACTACAACTCTTTCTGCACCATTAATAACGAAAGTTCCGCTATCTGTCATTAATGGGAAATCTCCTAAATAAATTTCTTGCTCTTTAATTTCTCCAGTTTCACGATTAATAAGTCTTACTTTTACGTGTAATCTTGTAGAATAAGTTGCATCTCTTTCTTTAGCTTCTTCTAAAGAATATTTAGTTTTTTCTTCCATGTAATAATCGAAAAATTCAAGAACTAAATTACCAGAGTAATCAATGATTGGTGAAATATCTTTTAATACTTCTCCTAACCCTTCTTTTACGAACCAATCGTAAGAATCTTTTTGAACTTGGATAAGATTAGGTATGTCTATAAAATCTCCTATCCTTGCAAATGTTTTCCTTGTTGTCTTTTCATAATTTAAGTCTGTTAACAAATAAATCAACTCCCTCTTTTTGATGTGGGAGGTGTGATGTGGGAGGTGTGCTTTTCGCACTTCGCACTTCGCACTTCGCACTTCATAATTATTGTTTGAGCAGATATATTTATGTAGAAATTAAATTTCTAACTTTCAATCAAATAAAGTCCCTCTTAAATATTAATGTATTATAATCCTCAAAACCGTACTGCCCTAATGGATTTTAATTTTTATAACCTGGATTAATATTTAATTCCTCTTTATTTAATTTTTATGTCTAAAAGCAATATAAGAAAAGTGGCTTTGCCATCTTTTCTTCTCGCCGATTTGAGTTTCCGAATAAAATGAGGAAATCTCAAAGGCAATAGCGACTATAGCATTTTTCCTATACAACAAAAAAGTGTAGGAATGTCTTTGCATTTCTTAAGCTTTTATAGCTTCTACACTTTTATTTTATTATATAAATTTTATATTACTATTTTCTTTATTTTAACCACCCTTAATACTATATAAGAGCTACATATTTATATGTACAAAATATGTGCCATATAATAATATCATAGGTAAATGTGGATTGTCAACAATTTGTAAAAATTTTATTTTTGATTTGTTCAAAGATAACATTATTATTTTTTTACAACCAATGCTTCGATAGCCCTTTGAGGCGGGGGAATACCCGTGAGCTTAGAAACCATTGTTTTTAAAATTAATATGTTATTATTTAATTAACGTAGGGGCAGGCCCTGTGTCTGCCAAACAAATTAATATTAGGGTAATTTTCTGAACGTGGGCGATTAAAATCGCCCCTACATTTATTCTACATTATTCAAATTTAAAAATTCAAAAGAGGAACTGTCTCTAGAGTTTTGTTTGCACAATATTATTTATTTTCCCTAGATATTTTCCTATATTAAATTCTTCTAAATTATTCAGCTTTTTATGAATATAATTATTGTTTTCAAAATCAATTTCCCATTCTGTAATTGTATATATTGTTTGCTCATCTTTATCCAAACTTACTTCTAGTGTAAAATATCTTGGAATTTGCTCTGTTATTAATACACTAGAACACAATACTTGTTTTGATTTTTCTTTTGTTTTAGGGAATATAAAATTAAATGTTTTCATTCCATTATCTAAAATAGTATATGAAATGTTAAAATCACTTGGCATTACTTTTCTTTCTAGATCTATTATGTCTATATCATCTGTATATTCGAGTTCTATCTTTGTTTCATTCCACAATTTACAAAAATATTCCTTTAATATTTCTGGTCCTTTTTGCAGTAATATGTTAAATTTTTCCCACTCTTCAAATATTAAGTCTCTAATTGCTTCACTTGCGCAAAAATAATTCATACTAAAATTTTCTTTCATGTTTGTTTCTCCAATCTTTTGTATTTTTTGTATTTTTATAATAACATAGCAGTTTATTTATATAATAAGCAAAATGTAAATTGGTAAGTATTAATATACATAATTAGTCTATTTCTTCAAATCCCATTTGCTTTTGTAATTCTATATTTATTACTTTTCTTAAATATAATTTGTTTGCTTTGCAATACTTTTGCACAGCTTTTTCTGTTTCTATCCCAAACTTTCCATTTGGATTCCCAGAAAAAAAGCCTAATTCTTTTAGTTTCTTTTGAATTTCCATTACGTCTGCACCATACATTCCAGATTTTAAATCTCTAAATCCTCTACCAAAAGCTCCATACACACCATCTACAATAGTGACTCTAGTTCCTATTGGGATTATTTTATATAGTTCTGCTACATCATTATTGTCCATTCTTATACAACCATGAGAGCTTGACCAGCCTAAAGAATATGGATCCAAGGTTCCGTGTATTCCAAATTTTCCCCAAGGCACATTAAGCCCCATCCAGCTCCCGCCAAATCCTTCTCCCCATTTTGCTTTTGAAATTATGGTCCATGTTCCAATAGGTGAAGGTGTTGACCATTTCCCGCCTGAACATTTATATTCTTTTGAAAGTATATCATTTTCAAATAAATACAGCTTGGATTCTTCCACATCAACTAGTATTTTATATGTGCTTTTCGAATTAGATGAAGTCTCAATGACTTTTTTCATACTGATCTTGTTACTTAATATTGCAATTATAATAGCAAATAATAATATTATTGCGGTTATTTTTAATATGCTTTTTATGTTATATACTTTTATCATAATAAAATTATATTAACTTTATATTAATAAATGCATAAATTATACCTTTGATTAATTATTAGTTTTGGAAATTAATTTTTAATGATATTTATTGAATTTAAAAGTTCCCTAGAATGGTGCATAACGTTTAAGATAAAAACGTTAGAATTAACTTTATACAAAACTCTATATGATTTGTATATTATCTCTCTTAAATATGTATTATTATATTCTGGTATTTTCCTTCCCATATATGGAAAAATTGATAAATTTTCTACTTTTTTTACTATTTCTTCTATTGTTTTATCTGCATAATATATAGAATCTCTTGAAATATATTCTCTAATATGTTCTAAATCTTCTTTAGCATTTTGTTTTAACTCTATATTTGCCAATATTAAATTCTCTTTCTATTTCATCCATTGTATAAGTTCTTCCTATGTTTTGATCTATTTCTACTTCACCACACGCCACACAAATGTTTATAACATCTGCTCTTGATGCATTAGGATTATTTTTTATTTCATTTCTCATTTTATATAATTCTTTATATGGTAATTTTTTTAGCTCTTTTAGTTTTTTTATATTTTCTTCTACATATGTCATAATATCACACCCTTTACCTATTTTTTTAATTTATGCATTTATTGTGTTTAATTATACAGTAAAAGGAAAAAACTGTCAATTGTTTTTTTGACAGTTTTTTATTCTTCTTCCCAATTTATAATTTTATTTTCTCTTAAACTTTTCTTTACGTCTATAATTCTTTGATTGCTAGATCCTCTAAATCTAAGTTTTGGATCTTTTAATTCTTCTACAAATTTTCCATCTACTATGTAATCTATGTTCTCTAGCATTTCTTTTGTGGTTTTTCTACCCTCTTTTTTTATCATTTCTCCTATTATTTGATTGTCAAATGTAAATCCAGTATAGCACCATATTTTTTTATTAGGATATTTTTCTTTTACTTTTTTTATGAGTGGTACTAAACCTTCTTGATTTGTTCTTTCAAATGGTTCTCCCCCTAAAAGGCTTAGTCCCGTTATATATTCTGGTTTTAAATTTTCTATTATTTCATTTTGTTCATCTTCAGTAAATTCTTTTCCATAGTTAAAATCCCAAGCTTCCCTATTAAAGCAATTTTTGCAGTGATGATTACATCCACTAACAAATAGAGAAACTCTTACTCCTGGTCCATTTGCTACATCGCATTTTTTTATTTTTGCATACTTCATAAAAATCATCCTTTTTTTTACAAATGTAATACTCTCGATTTTATTTCTTTTGTTTTTCCTTCATTCCAAAAATTTTCGCCTAAATAACCACAAGTACGCCTTGTTACATTCATTTTATTTTTGTCTTTATTCCCACAGTTTGGGCATTCCCACTCTAGATTATCATTTACAATTATTTCTCCATCGAATCCGCAAACATGGCAATAATCAGATTTTGTATTGAATTCTGCATATTGAATATTGTCATAAATAAATTTAACAACATCTTCTAGTGCTTTTAAATTATGTCTCATGTTTGGAATTTCTATGTAAGAAATAGCTCCCCCTAATGATAACTTTTGGAATTCACTTTCAAATAACAATTTTTCAAAAGCATCTATTTTTTCTCTTACATCAACATGATATGAATTTGTATAATATCCCTTATCTGTAATATCTCTAATTTCTCCAAATCTTTCTCTATCTATTCTAGCAAATCTATAACACAAACTTTCTGCGGGGGTTCCATATAAGGCAAAACCTATTCCAGTTTCTTCCTTCCATTTTTCTGTAGCTTCCTTTAGATGCTTCATTACCTTAATTGCAAAGTCGTGCCCTTCTGGTGTTGTATGTGATACTCCCTTCATTAACTTTGTAACTTCATATATTCCTATATACCCTAAAGAAATTGAAGAATACCCACCTTTTAGTAGTTTATCTATTTCTTCTCCAGCTTCCATACGTGCTATTGCACCATATCTCCAATGTATTGGACTTGTATTACTTAATGTTCCAAGCAATGCATAATGTCTGCACATTAAAGCTTCTTTACATAGCTCTAATCTCTCATCAAATAGTTCCCAGAATTTATCTTCATCACCATCTGCAATAATTCCAATTTGAGGTAGATTAATACTAACAACACCTTGATTGAATCTTCCTTCGAATTTGTAATTACCATTTTCATCTTTCCATGGAGCTAAAAAGCTTCTACATCCCATTGGGCTAAATACATTTCCTTCGTAGTTTTCTCTCATTTTTTTTGCTGATATGTAATCTGGATATAATCTTTTTGAAGAACACTTTACTGCAAGTTTAGTTAAGTAGTCATATTCTCCGCCCTTTAAACAATTATGTTCATCTAATACATATATTAGTTTAGGGAATGCTGGTGTAATATATACACCCTTTTCATTTTTTATTCCTTCATATCTTTGTTTTAGAATTTCTTCTATTATCATTGCATTTTCTTTTATATATGGGTCATCTTTCTTTAAGTTTAAAAATATTGTTACAAAAGGAGATTGTCCATTTGTTGTCATTAATGTATTTATTTGATATTGAATTGTTTGTACTCCTGCTGACACTTCTTTTTTTAGTCTTTGATTTGTAAGTTTCTCTATTAGTTCTGGTGTTAACTCCTTACCAAATTCTTCTTCTAATTCTTTTTTAAATTTATTATAACTTCTTCTTACATATTTTCCTAAATGGCTAATATCAACTGATTGTCCACCATATTGGTTAGATGCAACTGACGCAATTATTTGTGTCATAATTGTACATGCAACTTGAAAACTTTTTGGAGATTCAATAAGTTTACCATTCATAACTGTTCCATTATCTAACATATCCCCTATATTTATTAAGCAGCAATTAAATATTGGTTGCAAAAAATAGTCCATATCATGAAAGTGCAATATTCCCTCTTCATGTGCTTTTGCAATTTTTTCTGGTAATAATATTCTTTTTGTTAAATCTTTTGAAACCTCACCTGCAATGTAATCTCTTTGTGTTGAAGCAAGTACGGCATTTTTATTAGAATTTTCTTCTAGTAATTCTTTATTTTTGTTTTTTATTAAACCTAATATAGATTCATCTGTAGTATTAGATTTTCTAACTAATGCTCTAGTGTATCTATAAATCATATATTTTTTTGCAAGCTCAAATTTTTTTCTATCCATTAATTGCTGTTCTATTATATCTTGAACATCTTCTACTAATATTCTTTTTTTATCTAACTCTTCTATATATTTAGTTATTTCTCTAATTTCTGTTTTTGTTATTCTTTCTTTAGGTTTTACTTCGTTATTTGCTTTTTCTATTGCTATTTGTATTTTCTCTCTGTTATAATCTACGGCTTTTCCATCTCTTTTTATTACCTTCATTAATATGTCCCCTCTTTCGAAAACTCTTTTTGCTTACCGACTAATTATACACCATTATTTTTTGTATTCTGTTGCATTTGCAATATTTTCTCAAAAAAACTTTTTATAATCTTTTGTACGCTTTGATAGTGTAGGTTTATTTGAATTGTTACAATTGTGTTACATTTTTTATTGTTTTTTCAGTTGTAATATATTATAATTGTTAAAAAGATTGTAATTTATTTAACTAAATTTATTTTGGGGTTTGTAGGGGCGGGCCCTGTGTCCGCCCAAAAACAAATTTTTGCAATAGATTACATTTACGATTCAGAACAGTCCCCTTTTGTTATTCAACAAAAGAAGGACAGTCCCTAGAATTCCCCCTCACACAAATTACGATTTACAGGAGATTTATAATGGAAATTTCAGATTTAGTTCAAAGTATTTCAGATAATTGCATAAAAGTTCAAAAAAAATCTTTTCCTGCTGGAACGGTTATTACTACCTATATGGAAAAGAGAAAACAAATCTGTATTTTACTTTCTGGTAAAGCTGAACTTATTAGGTATGATCTTAAAGGGAACAAAGATATTATAGAACATTTTGGACAAAATGATATTTTCGGAGAAGTTTTTCATCATGTTAATACTAACAATGAGCTTTTTGTTCTAGCAACAAAAAAATGCGAAGTTCTTTTATTTTTATATGATGATATTCGCGTAAAGTGTAAACAAAATTGTAGCTTTCATACTACTCTAATTTCTAATCTTTTAGAGCTTTCTTTAAATAACTCAATTTCTCAAAACACAAGAATAGAAGTACTTTCTAAAAGGAGTATTAGAGAAAAACTTCTTAGTTATTTTAATATTTTATCTAGCAAGTCTTTTAGTAAAAATATAGTTATACCTTTTTCCTTAACTAGTCTTGCTGATTACTTAAGTGTTGATAGAAGTGCTATGATGAGGGAGCTTAAAAATTTAATTGATGAAGGCTTTATTTCTAAAAATGGTAATAAAATTAAACTGCTTTATTAATAAATGCATAAATTATTTTTGGTTATTTATTAGTTTTGGAAATTAATTGTTAATGATATTTACTGAATTTAAAAAATCTCTAGAGTGATGAAAAACATTTAAGATATAAATGTTAGAACTAACTTTGTAAAGAATTCTATATGATTTATATATAAGTTCTCTAAAATTTTTATTATCAAATTCTGGTATTTTTCTTCCCATATATGGAAACATTAGTAGATATTCTGTTTTATTAATTATTTCGTTTATTGTTTTATTTGCATAATATATAGAATCCCTTGATATATACTCTTGTATTTGCTTTAAATCTGTTCTTGCATCTATTTCAATATTGATATTTACCAATTTTAAATTCTCTCTTTAGCTCTTCTAATGTGCAAGTTAATCCTAGTTCTATTCCTTTTTCTCCTCGAGCTACACATATATTTATTATATCTGCTCTTGTTGAATTTGGATTATTTAATATTTCTTTTTCCATCCTATGTAATTCTTCATATGGCAATTTCTTTAATTCTTCTAGTTTTTTTGTGTTTTCTTCTACATATGTCATAGTATCACGCTCCTTCTTTCGCATATTTAATTTATGCATTTATTGTGCTAATTATATATTAAAAGGAAAAAACTGTCAATTGTTTTTTTGACAGTTTTTTATGTTTTAAATTATTTATAGCTATTGTTCAGACTTAATTTTAAATAATAGAACAAAGTGACTTTAGTCGCCCTTTGTTCTCGCCGATTTGAGTTTCCGAATGAAATGAGGAAATCTCAAAGGCAATAGCGATTATAGCATTTTTATATAGTAGGGAATGAGAAATTTCCTACTATAGAACAAAGTGACTTTAATCGCCCTCCTTAGAAGAAAGTTAATATGCTCCTACATAAATTCTATAATTTAAGATTTAGTCTAAATATTAACTAATTTTAACTATGGCATGATATTAAAAGCAATATGATTAACAGTACCATATAATCTACTTATTGTAATTTCTAATATTAATATTGCTTTATATTTTATTAATTTAGATAAATGCATAAATTATTTTTGGTTATTTATTAGTTTTGGGAATTAATTGTTAATGATATTTACTGAATTTAAAAAATCTCTAGAATGATGAAAAATTTTCAAGACATAAACATTAGAATTAACTTTGTAAAAGATTCTATACGATTTATATATTAGCTCTCTAAAATTTACCTTATTAAATTCTGGTATTTTTCTTCCCATATATGGAAACATTGATAAATATTTTATTTTTTCTGTTATTTCTTCTATTGTTTTATTAGCATAATATACAGAATCTTTTGATATATATTCTTGTATTTGTTTTAAATCCTCTTTAGCATCTAGTCTTAATTTTATATTTACCAATATTGAATTCTCTTTCTATATCTTCTAATGTGCAAGTTAATCCTAGCTCTATTTCTTTTTCTCCACAAGCAAAGCATATATTTACTATATCTGCTCTTGTTGAATTTGGATTGTTTAATATTTCTTTTTCCATCCTATGTAATTCTTCGTATGGTAATTTTTTTAATTCTTCTAGTTTTTTTGTATTTTCTTCTACATATGACATAGTACCACGCTCCTTCTTTTGCATGTTTAATTTATGCATTTATTGTGCTAATTATATATTAAAAGGAAAAAACTGTCAATTGTTTTTTTGACAGTTTTTTCTGCAGTTTTAATATCATATATTATATTTATTTCTCTTATGATACGCTGTATGTAATAGTTCGTGTGCTTTATGGCTACCTGGTTCTTCTAGGAATTCTTTATACAGCTTTTTAATTGTTGGATTTTCGTGTGATTTTCTTATTGTGCTTTTTTCATCAATAGTATATAAACAATCTGCTCTTAATTTTCTTATATCATATTCGCTTCTTTGTTTTGATGTTTTGATTGGTTGTCCTCCACCCATTACACATCCTCCTGGGCAAGCCATTATCTCTACAAATTTATATTCTGCTTTTCCTGATTTTATTTCTTCCATTATTTTTTGCGCATTTGCTAAACCATGTGCCACTGCAACTTTTACTTCGTTATCTCCAATTTTTACTGTTGCTTTTTTTATTCCTTTTTCGCCTCTTACTTCTTCAAAGTCTAGTTTTTTTAGTTCTTCACCTGTTATTGTTTCATAAGCTGTACGAAGTGCTGCTTCCATAACTCCACCTGTTGTTCCAAATATAGCTCCCGCACCTGTTGCTTCTCCCATTGGGTCGTCAAATTCGCTATCTTCTAATTCCACGAAATCTATATTTGCTTGTTTTATCATTCTTGCAAGTTCACGTGTTGTAAGTACTGCATCTACATTATCCAATTCTTCGTTTTTCATTTCTTCTCTTTGTCTCTCAAACTTTTTAGCTATACATGGCATTACAGATACAACAAACATTTTCTTTGGATCTATTCCAGCTTTAGAAGCATAATATGATTTTAATATTGCTCCAAACATTTCATGTGGTGATTTGCAACTTGATAAATGTGAAAGTAATTCCGGATAATTCATTTCTATATATTTTACCCAACCAGGACTACAAGATGTAATCATTGGTAACGTTCCACCTTGTGTAAATCTTTGGATAAATTCGTTTGCTTCTTCCATTATTGTTAAATCTGCACCAGTATTTGTATCAAACACTTTATTAAATCCTAATTTTTTAAGTGATGTTACCATTTTTCCTGTTACATTTGTTCCAATTTTCATTCCAAACTCTTCTCCAAGTGCTGCTCTAACTGCAGGTGCTGTTTGCACTACAACAAATGTATCTTCATCTTTTAGCTTTTCCCATACTAAATCTGTGCTATCTTTTTCGCGAAGTGCTCCAACTGGGCATGCTGTAATACATTGTCCACAAAATGTGCAGTTAACATCATTTAAGCTATGATCTCCAACTGTTGATACGCAAGAATTAAATCCTCTATTCACACAGTCTATTGCTCCTATTTTTTGAACCTTTTTACATGTTGATATACATCTTCTACAAAGTATACATTTATTAAAATCTCTTACTATTGAAGGTGATAAGTCATCTATTTTGTGAACTGATTTTTCCCCTTCATATTCAACATTCATTACATTAAATTTCATTGCTAGTGTTTGTAACTCACAACTTCCGTTCCTTGTGCATGTTAAGCAGTCTCTTTGATGATTAGATAGTATTAAATCTAGTATTACTTTTCTTGCTTCCATAATTTGCTTTGAATGCGTATGTACTACCATTCCCTCTTCTGCTTTTTGAATACAAGATGTTGCAAATCCTCTTCTTCCTTCAACTTCTACTATGCAAATTCTGCAATCTCCTATTTCATTTATTTCTTTTAAATAGCACAATGTTGGAATATCTATATTTGCTTTTTTAGCTGCTTGAAGTATTGTTGTACCTTTTGGCACTTCTATATCTATTCCATCTATTTTTAGGTTAATCATTTCTGACATACTACTTCTCTCCCTTCTGTTCTGGGCAGTTACAGAGGTCTGCCCCTACACATCAATTTTTGCGAAGTTTAACAACACAAGATGAATTTTTTTACTTAGATATAGCTTTAAATGGGCATTTACTAATACATGTACCACATTTAATACAAACATCCTCATCTATTTTGTGTGGTTGTTTTACTTCTCCTGTTATTGCATTTACTGGGCAATTCTTTTTACAAATTCCACAACCCCTACATTTTTCTGGGTCAATTTCTATTGCTCTTAATGCTTTACATTCTTTTGCAGGACATTTTTTATCTCTTATATGTGCAATATATTCATCTCTAAAATATTTCATTGTGCTAAGTACTGGGTTTGGTGCTGTTTGACCAAGTCCACATACAGAAGCTTTTTGTATTGTTTTTGCAAGTCTTTCTAATTTTTCTAAATCTTCTGTTTCTCCGTTTCCTTCTGTAATTCTTTCTAGAATTTCTAGCATTCTTTTAGTTCCAATTCTACATGGGGTACATTTTCCGCATGATTCATCTACTGTAAATCCTAAATAGAATTTTGCAAGATTCACCATACATTTTGTATCATCCATTACAATTAGTCCACCAGATCCCATCATTGAACCTATTTGCGATAATGATTCATAATCTATTGGTGTATCCAGATGTTCTGCTGGTATACATCCACCTGATGGTCCTCCTGTTTGTGCTGCTTTAAATTCATGTCCTCCAGGAATTCCTCCACCTATATCGAATACTATTTCTCTTAAAGTTGTTCCCATTGGCACTTCTACAAGGCCTACGTTTACAACATTTCCGCCTAGTGCAAATACTTTTGTTCCTTTTGATTTTTCTGTTCCTATTGAGCTATACCATTTTGCACCATTTAAAATTATTTTTGTTATATTTGCATATGTTTCTACGTTATTTATTAGTGTTGGCTTTTGCCATAATCCACAGTTTGCTGGGAATGGTGGTTTTAATCTTGGTCTACCACTTCTCCCTTCTATTGATTCTAAAAGTGCTGTTTCTTCTCCACAAACAAACGCACCTGCTCCAAGTCTTATTTCTAAATCAAAGCTAAAGTCTGTTCCAAATATATTTTTACCTAATATTCCATATTCTTTTGCTTGATTTATTGCAGTTTGGAATCTATGTACAGCTATTGGATATTCTGCTCTTACATAAATATACCCTTTGTTTGCACCAACTGCATATCCTGCAATCATCATTGCTTCTATTACAGAGTGTGGATCACCTTCTAATATGCTCCTATCCATAAATGCTCCTGGATCTCCCTCGTCCGCATTACATACTACATACTTTTGATCTCCTTCTGCTATTTTAGTAAAATACCATTTCTTACCTGTTGGAAATCCTGCTCCACCTCTACCACGAAGTCCAGAATCTGTTATTTCATTTATAACATCATCTTGACTCATTTCAAATAATACTTTTTCCAATGCTTTGTACCCATCAAAAGCTATATATTCATCAATATTTTCTGGGTCAATTATTCCACAATTTTTTAGTGCAATTCTTTCTTGTTTTTTGTAAAATGTTAATTCATCTAGTCTTTGAACTACTGAATCGTCAATATCTTTACAAAGTAATCTCTCTACTGTTTTTCCTTCTAAAATATGTGTATTTATTATCTCTTCGCAATCTTCTGGTTTTACCATAGCATAAAAGGTATCTTCTGGTCTTATTATAACTATTGGTCCTTTTGCACATAATCCAAAGCAGCCAGTTTGTATAACTCTTACATTTTTTATGCCCTTTTCATCTATTATTTTTCTAAAATTCTCTATTATTTTAGGTGATTTAGAAGATGTACATCCTGTACCATGACACACTAAAATATGTTTTTCTCTTGTATTTGCTTTTAAATTAACACGTAAATCAAGTTCTTTTCTTTTTTCTTCTCTTATTTTTCTTATTTCTTGTAGGGATTTCATTTTGGCCTCCTATAATATAAATTTTTAGCAATTTTTTTGAGGTGTGGGTCGCCGATGTTGGCGACCCCTACAAGTCTATTCTTTATCAATCGCTTTACATTATTTGTTTTTGTATTCTGCAATTACCTTTTCCATTAATTCTGGTGTAGCTTTTCCATAAACCTCTTCGTTTACTGTAAATACTGGTGCTAATCCACATGCTCCTATACATCTTGTTGCTTCTAGTGAAAACTTTCCATCTTTTGTTGTTTCTCCTACATCTATTTTTAGGATTTCCTTTGCCTTATCTAAAACTTTTTCTGATCCTTTAACAAAGCACGCTGTTCCTAAACATATAGCTACATTGTATTTTCCTTTTGGTTTTAATGTAAATCTTGCATAAAAAGTAATTACACCATATATTTCAGCAAGCGGAATACCTAAATATTCTGAAATTGCCATTTGAGCACTTTTTGGAATATATCCATAATGCTCTTGAACCTCATTTAAAATTTGTATTAAATTACTTTTGTCTTTTGAATATTTCTCTAGGATTCTATTCATTGCTTCTTCTTTCTCGTTATTTCCACAACTACAAGCCATTATTTACCTCCTATCTATTGTTTTTCTTAGTACTTTTATTTATATTTAATAATACTATCAATCTTTTGCAAATATACATTACTAGTATAAACTTAGCTTTATTATAAATGGAATTTTCAAAATTGTATATAGTTTTTTAAATTTTGACATTTTTTTTGTTTAATTGATATAAGCAATAACTTTAACAAGCTAAAATATTAGTTATTTTTAGGTTAAAAACTAATTATTTTAGCTTGTTTTATATTTTATTTTATATTAAATTTTTTATATCTTATTCCTGTTATAGTACTTAATATTACTCCTAGTCCTATTAATGATATTCCTACGCATCCTGTATTTGGGAATATTCTGTCCGCAGTTGTTTTATCATCATTTTTTTCTGGCTTTCCTTCTTCTGTCTTTCTTTCTTCAGTCCACCCTGCAAACAATACTATATCTTCTGTTATTGTTTCACTTTCGTTGTCTTCTAAATATACTTCTTCTTTTTCACCCTCCTCATCTGTTATCTCTTCATACCAGCCTATAAAGTCGTATCCTGTTTTTGTTGGGTTTTCTATATCGTTTACCTTTTTATCATAAGTTGTTTTTAGTTCTACAGTATTTTCATATGTTTTTCCATCTGTTTCTATTTTTCCTCCATTTAAGTTTAGTACTACTTTAATATAATTAACTTTTACTTTAACAGTTGCAACTTTACTATTATCTTTCTTGTGAATTACCTCTATTGTTGTTTCTCCTTCTCCTACACCTTTTATTTTTCCTTCCTCGTCTACTGTTACTATTTCTTTATTATTACTTTTATATACTACTTCTTTAGACGTTGCTATGCTTGGATATATTTGTGTAAATATAGAGTCCTCTTCCCCTACTTTAAGGCTTATTTCTTTTTCTATGGTTTTTATTTCTTCTGGATTAATTTCATCATTTTCTCCTAGGTATTCTACTTTTAATCCTAAATTTGCTGTTTTTAAATAATTATCTACTGTGCTATCTTTATAACAATATACTGTTATATTTTCCGCACCTTCTAAAGCTCCATCTTCTACATCTACATTTTCTAGAGGAACGTCTTTATCCTTTATTATTACTCCTTTTATTTTAGTATTTAATAATGCTCCTACTTTTATTTTTCCTAGTGTATAATCTCCTACAGCATTTTCTATTGTTACATATTCTGGATCTCCTTCTCCTATTGCTGCAGATAATACATCTGCTGTTTGTGTATCTTCATTTAATTTATATATAAATGCTCCATATATTAATAAGTATTGCTTATTATTTGTTTTTGCATAATCCATTCCTGTAGAATTATAATAGCAATAGAATGTAACTTCTGGATTGCTGTTTTCAAAACAGTCTGTTGTTATTGATATTTTTGAGTTTCTTAATATTACTTTGTTTAAATTGCTACATTCTGCAAGCGCCCCTGAGTCTAGCTCTCTCATATTATCTAACAGTTCTATCTGTTTTATTGTTGTATTTCCTTTAAATACTTTTTCTCTTACAGATGATACTTTATATTCTCCTACTGTGTCTGGAATTACAATATTTTCTTGAGTTCCATTATACGCTATTACTTCTGCTATTGTTTCTGTTTTTTCTACAGTTTTTCCGCTCTTCTGTGCCTTCTTCTCCATCTTCTGTTGTTTCATATTCTTCAAATACTTTTTCTTTAACTATGTATTCAAAATCTCCCTCTTTTATATATATTCCAAACCCTATATTATTGCTTTTTGCAAATGTTTCTGCTGTTGAGCCTTGTCTACTATAGATTCTTACTTTTCCATCATTACTTGTAAAGGCATTATTCCCTATAAGTATATTATCATTTTGTATAATAACTTCTTCTAAATATGAGCAATTATCAAATGCATTATCTCCAATTTCTTTTACTGTTTCTGGTATTTTTATTCTTCTAATTCCAGTATCTTTAAATGCTTCCTTTTCTATCTTTGTAATAGTATATTTTATTTCACCTTTTTCTATTTCTGTCGGCAATTCTAGTATATCCTCTGTTCCTAGATATTTTATTATTGTAGCTGTTTTATTTGTTTCGTCAAATTCTATACTACATTTAGTATCCGTTTCTATTTCTACTTCTTCTTCTGAGCTATCATCTGTTCCTGTTATTTCATCTTTGCCTACGTCATCTTCATTTCCATCTTCTACGCTATCTTCGTCAACTGTTACATCATCTTCTTCCTCTGGTGTAGTTGGAGTTTCTTCTGATTTGTCTTCTCCTTCTTCATGTGGGTCATCTTCTACTGGCTCTGTTTCTTTTATTGTCACTTTTATTTTCTGTGTTTTTATATTTCCTGCATTATCACTTACTTTTAATGTATACGTTCCAGTAGTTTTTACATTGAATAAAACTGTTCCGTCTTTGGCTATTGTTTTAGCTGTATATGTTTTTCCGTCTCCTATTAACTTTACACTGCTTATACCACTTGTTGTATCTTTTACTTTTGCTGTTACTTTTCCATTATCATTTGATGTTGCTGATTCTATTTCTGGTTTTTCTGTGTCTACATAGTTCCAAAAGGTTGCAGATGTCTTTTTGTTTCCAGCTTTGTCTATTGCAACCACTTTATATTGTCCATATTTGTTTAGTTTTACTGTTCCTTGGCTACCTTTAATTTTATATTTTTTACTGCTTCCTACTTTTTGTATTTCTAAACTCTTTATTCCGTTTTTATCTTTTGCTTTTACTTTTACATTTGCTGATGTGTTTTTCCATTTTCTTCCCGTAGTCCCTGATATTTCTATTTTTGGTGCTGTTTTATCTATGTTTGCTATTTTTATATTAGTTTTTGTGTTGTTTCCTACAAAATCACTAACATTTACTTCTTCGTTTACATTTGATGTGTATTTTTTTGTCAATGTTTTATATCCACTGCTAGATTTCCATCCTTCTATAGGTTTTAATAGCTTTCCATCTGTTGATTTTATTGTTACTGTTACACTTTTATTTGTTATATCTTTTTTACTATAACTTACACTAACCTTTGGTGCTGTTTTATCTTCTACAACTTTTGCTACTGCCTCTTCATACAATGCTTTACTATCGGCCATTATATAGCCAACCTTGCTTTTATCTTTAGTGTAAATTTTAAGATTAGGTGTATCATTAACAGCAGCAAGAAAAATGGACTTTCCCTCTTCTAAGTATATTTTCTGTAGGTTTTTGCAATTAGCAAGAGATTCATCACCTAAAGGACCTAAAGTAGCATATATATTAGTTAAATTTTCGCAGTAATAAAAACTATGATTAGATAGTATCAAGCACTTGTTTCCGATAATAATATACTTTTTTTAGGTTTTTACACCCTTGAAATGTAGAAACGTTAATTGGATTACACTTATTAGGTATTATAATTGTAGAAAAATTGGTTTCATTAAAAGCAAATCCTCCTATTGTGCTAACTGTGTCTGGTAATTTTAAGTCTATATTTGTATTATCTCCTTCTACTGTCATTTTGCTTAATTTCTTGCATTCATTAAATGCACTATCTCCTATGACTATTAATTTACTGCCTTTTTCTAAAGTTACTTTTATTAATTCACTGCATTCCCCAAATGCACGCTTCTGTATAGTTGTTATAGTTTTTGGAATTGTAATAGTTGTTAGACCTGTTATCCTAAAACATTCTACTGGTATTGTTGTTAATCCACTTGATAGTTTTACTGTTTTTAGCTTGGTGCAATTAGAAAATGTAGCATCACCTAAGGTTGTTACGCTATTTGGCATACTAAAACTTGTTAAAGAGCTACAATTATAGAATGCCTCTATTCCTATATTTTTTAGTTTGTTTCCTTTTATTGTTACTTCCTTTAATTTTGTACAGTCTTTAAAAGCCCTTTCCCCAATTTTTGTTACTGTATCTGGTATTTCTATTGTTAGTATTTTTTTGTTTCCTTTAAATGCGTTTGAACTTATTTCTATTACGCTTTTTCCACTTATTGTACTTGGTATTTTTACATTTTTTTCTAGCTTAGAGTTATACCCTATTATATATGCCTTTCCATTTTCTATTTTATACTTTAATCCTGTAGTTGTTGTTGCTGCATATGTTATATTAGTAAATATAGGCACAAAGAATTGTAATAAAATGCTTAAAATTATAATTAAAGAAAGTTTTTTTAAGTCCATACTTATTTCCCCCTTTTTTATCTTTATTTATATATTTAAGTTAACAATAATTTTTTCCTTTGTCAACATACATTCTTTTATATTTAACCTGCTTATTTATTACGGATATACATGCATTGAAATTTTTTTACAATTATTACTTTTTGTTTACATTTTTCTATAATATGTTTTATTTTTGTCTTATTTTTAATATATTAGCTTGTTCCGTAGCTTTGTTCTCGCCTAGTTAAGTTTCCGAATGAAATGAGAAAATCTCAAAGGCAATAGCGATTATAGCATTTTTTATATACTAGGAAATGAGAAATATAAAAATACAACTTGCCTTCTTAGCAAACTGTTTACAGATTATCTCTTTATTGCATTTTTATAGGCGAACACATTCTGTGTTCGCCTATATACTTACTACTTATTGTTCTATGCATTAAATATCTCTTCAAATTCATCTCCGTCTATTTTTTCTTTTTCTAATAGTTTAGTTGCTACTGCTGTTAATTTATCCATGTTGTTGCTTAAAATCTCTCTTGCTGTATTATATGCCTTATCTATAATTCTTTTAACTTCTTCGTCTATTAATCCTGCTGTTTCTTCACTATAATTTTTAGCTTGAGCTAAATCTCTACCTAAAAATACTTCTTCTTGTCCTGATCCGAATGTAATTGTTCCTATTCTTTCACTCATTCCATATTTTGTTACCATGTCTCTTGCAATTTTAGAAGCTCTTTCTATATCATTGCTTGCGCCTGTTGAAACATCATTTAGAACTAAGCTTTCAGCAACTCTTCCTCCTAATAGAGATATAATGCTTTCTTCCATTTCTGTTTTTGACATAAAGTTTTTATCTTCATCTGGCTTATACATTGTATAACCACCAGCCATACCACGAGGTACTATTGAGATTTGATGTACTGTATCTTGTGTTGGTAGAAATCTACTTACAACTGCATGCCCTGCTTCATGGAAGGCTACTAATTTATTTTCTTTTTCACTTCTTACTCTACTCTTTTTCTCTGGTCCCATTGTAACTTTTACCATTGCATCTTCTATTTCTGCCATTCCAATTTCTTTTTTATTTCTTCTTGCAGCAAGTAGTGCTGCTTCATTTAGTACATTTTCTAAGTCTGCACCCGCAAAGCCTGCTGTATTTTTAGCAATTACTTTTAAATCTACATCATCGCTTATTTTTTTCTTTCTGCTATGCACTTCTAATATTTGTTCTCTTGCTTTTACATCTGGTGATGATACTACTATTTGTCTATCAAATCTTCCTGGTCTTAATAATGCTTTATCTAATACATCTGGTCTATTTGTTGCAGCAAGCACTATTACACCTTCATTAGTTCCGAAACCATCCATTTCGACTAATAATTGATTTAATGTTTGCTCTCTTTCATCATGTCCTCCACCAAGGCCAGCGCCTCTTTGACGTCCTACTGCATCTATTTCGTCTATAAATATTATACATGGAGCATTCTTCTTTGCTTGTTCAAATAAATCTCTAACCCTAGATGCACCAACACCTACAAACATTTCTACGAAATCTGAGCCACTTATTATAAAGAATGGAACTCCCGCTTCTCCTGCTACTGCTTTTGCAAGTAATGTTTTACCTGTACCTGGTTGCCCTACTAGTAAAACTCCTTTTGGAATTCTTGCACCCATGTCTGTGAACTTTTTAGGTGATTTTAAGAATTCTACTATTTCTTCTAATTCTTCTTTTTCTTCGTCTACTCCTGCTACATCATCAAATGTTACCCTTGTCTTTTCTGCTGTTCCCATCATTCTAGCTCTGCTTTTTCCAAAAGACATTGTTTTATTTCCAGCCCCACCTTGAGATGTTCCCATAAATAAAAACATAAAAACAAAGAATATAATTAGAATTCCTATTGGTGCAAGTAGATTCAATATAGTTATTAATACTGATTCTGTTTTCTGGCTTAATTCTACTGTTCCTTCTTCTAAATATTTACTTACTGTACTCATAAAACTTTCCACATTTGGAATATCTACTTGTTTTTCTATTTTGTTGTTGTTTTTTAATTTTACATATCCTTTACCTGTCTCCTCTGTTTTTATCATTCCTTTATCTACTTCTAATTCTATACTTTCTATTGTTCCATTTTGAAGTGCTGTCAATAATTCTGAATATGACATTTTATTTTCCTTATTGTCAAGTATTGAAGATATAAGTATTATAAATATTATACTTATTATTAACCACATGGCTAATGTTTTTAGACTTTTTTTCATTTTGAATCTCCTTTATCGATTGAGGTATACTCCTCATTTTATGTAAGAAATATAACATATTGTTTTTTTAAATACAATAGTTTTTTATAAAGTTTTTTTCTTCAATCCCTTATGTATCAACGTTTTTCTTACGGAAGTTTAATTCACAGCCATAAAAAAAATTTTTCCTTTTTTTACTAAAATTTTGATTTTTTTGGTTGGCATTAAATATTTGTTTCCTATATTTTTACTACACATCTTTATAATATCATCTATATTTACTTTTTCTATTCCTTCTGTAGAATATAAAAGTTCATTAATAGTATATAGTATTAACCTCCTTTTTATTACTAATTCTAGATTATTGAATTTTCTCAAGTCTAGTGAAATTGTTTTTTCTTCTTTATTCTTTTCTAGATCGCTCTCTGATATCTTTCCTATATTTATTTCGTCAAATGTTTGTATTGTAATTTTATCTAAATATTCATTTTCTTCTGTTGCAACTTCTGATAGTCTGTTTATTGTTTTTAATATATTAGGATTAAATTCTTTTTTTATATACGGAATAACTGAGTTCCTAACTTTGTTTCTTGTATAAATGTTTTCATTATTTGACTTATCTATTCTTGGCTCTAATTTATTTTCCTCACAATAAGTCTCTATTTCTTCCCTTGATACTTCTATTAACGGTTTTATAAATTTATTTTCTCTTATTGGATCCAGTCCTTTTAGTCCAGCAATTCCGCTTCCTCTTAAAATATTCATTATTATAGTTTCTACTTTATCATTATTATTATGCGCTGTTGCAATTTTATTTGAATTTGTGTTTTTTAATACCTCTTCAAAGAAATCATATCTAATTTTTCTTCCTGCTTCTTCTGTTCCAATCTTTAATTCTTTTGCAATTTCTATTACATCTATTTTCTTTGCAAAGCATTCTACCCCTATGTTTTTGCAGAATTTTTTTACATACTCTGTTTCTTCATCTGCTTCTTTTCTTATCATATGGTTTATATGAGCTACATATATTTTAAAATTCAATTCGTTTTTTAGATCATTTAGTACATGTAGCAAGCACATTGAATCTGGTCCTCCAGATACCCCTACTACAATACTATCTCCATTTTCTATTAAGTTATATTTTTTTATTGTTTGCAAAATTTCACTTCTCATATTTGGTCTCCTAATTATTTAATGTTTGAATTAAGGAGGTTGCCCGCATTTTTAATGTTGGAACCTCCTCTTTGTTTTATTCATCTCTATATCTTTCTATATTTACAAACTTGGTATAATTTCCAAGCCATAATAGCTCTACTGTCCCTGTTGAACCTGCTCTATGTTTTGCCATTATTACTTCTGCTATATTTTTCTTTTCTGAATCTGGGTTATAATAGTCGTCTCTATATAAAAACATTACTATGTCTGCGTCTTGCTCAATTGCACCAGATTCACGAAGGTCTGAAAGCATTGGCCTATGGTCAGCTCTTTGTTCTGCTGCTCTTGATAGCTGTGACAGTGCAATTACTGGAACATCTAATTCTTTTGCAAGTATTTTTAAAGATCTACTTATTTCAGAGATTTCTTGTTCACGACTAGCATTTCTTTTTCCCGTTCCCTGAATTAATTGCAAATAATCTATTACTATTAGTCCTATATTTTTTTCTAATTTTAATTTTCTACATTTTGCTCTTATCTCTGTTACTGTTATACCCGGTGTATCGTCTATATAAATTGGTGCTTCTGACAAAGGCCCAAGTGCTGTTGCAAGCTTTACCCAGTCATCTTCTTCTATTTTTCCTGTTCTTACTTTGTTGCTATCTACCATTGCTTCACTACACAATATTCTGCTTACTAGCTGGCTTTTTGACATTTCTAGATTAAATATAACAACTGGTACTTTTGCTTGTACTGCTGCATTTGTTGCAATATTTAGTGCAAATGCAGATTTACCCATTGCTGGCCTTGCAGCAACTAATACTAAATCGGAGTTATGAAGCCCGTGCTGTTTTATAATCTAAATCTGCAAAGCCTGTTGGAATTCCTGTTATTGGTTCTTTTTGATTATATAGTTTTTCTATTTCCGCAAAACTTTCTACTAATATATCTTTTAATGCAGAATAGCCCTTTTGATTTTTTCCTTGTGCTATTTCAAATATTTTTTTCTCTGCTTGGTCCATTATTGTGTCTAGATCTTCAGTCTCTGCATATCCTAAGTCTATTAGTTCATTTGATGCTTTTATTAGTCTTCTTAAAACAGATTTTTCTTCTACTATTCTTATATATTTATCTACATTTGCAGTTGTGGGAACTTTATCTGGTAGCATAGCTAAATATTCTAATCCACCAACTTGTTCAAATTTTCCTAAAGAAACTAACTCTGCTTTTACTGTTATTATATCTATTGGTTCTGCTCTATTATATAGGTTTACTATTGCTCCATAAATCAATTTATTATCTTGCCTATAAAAATCCTCTTCTTTTAATACTTCTATTGCTTCAACTACAGCGTCTTTGTCTGTCAGCATGCTTCCAATTACAGCTTGTTCTGCTTCTATATCATGTGGTGGTACTTTTCCTAGGTCCATTTTTTTATCTCCTATCTTTTTTTATAAAAATATAATTTGCGTGAAAGAATTTCTAGGGACTGTCCTGAAATTCTATTTACTATTCACTTCTAATTTTTCGTTTTTCATTAAAAATGTAGGGGCAGGCTCTGTGTCTGCCCGAAACAGATTAATATTAGAAAAATTTCTTCAAAGGCGGGCAATTAAAATCCCCCTATAATTTTTGCAATGAATTACATTTACGATTCAGGACAGTCCCCTTTTGTCATTCGACAAAAGATGGACAGTCCCTAGAATCGTTTACACAAATTACAATTTGCTTATTATTCTGCTACAATATTTAACGTTAATTTTGCGTTTATTCCTTCTCCAAATTTAACATCTACAGAAAATCTTCCTATATTTTTTATTGTTTCTTTTAATACTATCTTCTTTTTATCTATGTCTATATTTTGCTTATTTTTTAGTTCTTGTGAAATTTCTTTTGCAGTTATTCCTCCAAATATTTTTCCATTTTCCCCTGCTTTTACATTTAATGTTAATGTTATATTATTAATTTTTTCTGCTTGTTTTTTAAACTCTTCTATTTCTAAGTTCTTTTTATGTGCTTGTGAAGCTTTTTTTGCTTGTAGCTTCAAAAGATTATCTTTCGTAGCTTCTAGTGCTAGATTTTTAGGGAACAAAAAATTTCTTGCATATCCATCATTTGCATTAATAATTTCATCTTTTTTACCAACATTTTTAATATCTTGTAATAATATAACTTTCATAATATATGCACCTCTTTAATTTTTTCATATTGTATCACAATTTTTTTATAAATACAACTTTTATGTTGCTTCTACTTTTTTAGCAAGTGACTGAATGGAACAAATGGGGACAGACCCCTTTAGTTCCATTAGTCTTTATAATTTCAATATATTCTCTGGAATTTTTTGTGAATTAAAGTTTTTCTTGACGTAATTTGTAGATTAAATTATAATCATAGGTAAAGAAAGGAAGTTTAATTTTACCTATGCCTAAAGTATATTTAGAAAAAAATGTTTTAGATGCAGCATTTGAGCGTCTTGAAATCATTTTTAATAATTTTGACAATGTTTATTTTAGTCTCAGTGCTGGAAAAGACAGCTCTGTAATGGTTCAATTAGCCAACATTGTTGCAAAACGTTTAAACAAAAAATTTGATGTTTTATATATTGACTTAGAAGGGCAATATCAAGCAACAATAAATCATTTATATGAATTAAAAAAGCTTTCACAAATACGCGATTTTTACCACATTGCACTTCCTCTTGCTTTAAGAAATGCTATTTCTGTATTGCAACCAAAGTGGATTTGCTGGGAAGAAGAAAGTAAAGACCTCTGGATTAGAGAAATGCCAAAAGACAGTATTAATATTCATAATTGTCCTTTTGATTGGTTTAGAAAAGGAGAAGAATTTGAAGAATTTATCATTCAGTTTGCGTCTTGGTATCAAAAAAAATATGGTGGACTAGTTGCTTGTGGTATAGGAATTAGAACAGATGAGAGTTTAAATCGTTTTCGTACACTTACTTTTCAAAAACACAAAGAAACCTTTAAGGATTACAATTGGACAACTAGAGTTAAATATTCTAAGCAAGTGTTAGACGTATATAATTTTTATCCTATATATGATTTCCGCGTAGAAGATATTTGGGGTGCTGTTAGTAAGTTGGATTTAACTTACAACAAGGTATATGACTTAATGTATAAAAATGGTGTTCCTTTGCCAGAGCAAAGAGTATGTCAGCCTTATGGCGATGATCAGAGAAAAGGGCTTGACCAATTTAAGGCTTTAGAATATCAAACTTGGACTAAGGTTTTAAATAGAGTTAATGGAGTTAATTTTGGAAACATCTATTGTAGAACTTCTGCCTTAGGTGATTTAAAGACTTCTAAACCTAGTTTTATGACTTGGCAACAATACACAGTTTTTTTGCTAGAAAGTATTGGTATATATAATAGAGACTTAATGATGAATTATTATAGAAAAATAAAAAAATTCATGATTTGGCATAGAAAAAAGTATCATATAGATTTTGACAAGATACCTGATGAGTGCTCTAAGGAATTGGAAAATCGCAAAAAGGTAATATCTTGGCGTAGAATTGCTAGAGCCATTGAAAAAAATGATTTCTATTTAAAGAGATTATCTTTTTCTCAAACAAAGACAGAAGAGGCAGAGTTAAGAGAGCTTGCACATAAATGGGATAATCTATTAAATGCCAACACCATAACTTCTGATCCAGATTTAAATAAATTTATACAACAGGAGGTAGTTAATAAATGATTTTAAAAATGACAAATAAATCAAAAAGTTTTTATAGTGTAATGGGAAAATTTTTTGGTTCCAGAATTGTAGAAAACAAAACTAATGATAGAATATATGATGATAATAAAAAAGATTGGTATATCCTTTTTGATAATGATACACCTGTAGCTTTTGTTTCAATTGTTTCTGATGTAATAAAAAATGTTTATTCTATTAATGATGATTTTCTTATTGAACTTTTTCAATATATAACAGCAAAAATAAATATAAAGGATAGTATAGTTACTAAAGCATATTTAAATGTTTATGAAACTTGTGGTTTTCTAATTTCTGGCAATAACTACTATAAAAATTTTGTAAGAATCAGGAGTGGTGCAAATGAGTAAAGAGATTACCTTTCCTGTTTTAGATGTAAAAATGGTGGATATAGATAAAGTGGTTGCAAATGACTATAACCCTAACAAGGTCGCTCCCCCTGAGATGAAGTTACTAAAGCATTCAATTGAAGAAGATGGTTACACTCAGCCTATTGTAACTTATTATGATAAAGATAAAGATTTATATATTATAGTAGATGGATTTCATAGATATAGGTGTGCTAAGGAATATTTCCATCTAAAGCAAATACCTATTGTTACAATTAACAAAAATTTGGATGACCGTATTGCAAGCACTATTCGTCACAATAGGGCTAGAGGAACTCACCAAATTTTAGATATGGGAAAAATTGTAATGGAATTAACTAAAAGTGGTTGGGATGATTCTACTATTTCATTACACCTTGGTATGGAATTAGACGAAATTATTAAATTAAAGCAGGTAAATGGATTAAAAGAAGCCTTTGCTGACCACGAATTTAGTAAATCTTGGGAAGAATTTGAAAGTAAATTAATAAAATAGAAAAGGAACAAAGCAGCTTTAGTTGCCCTTTGTTCTCGCCGTTTTGAGTTTCCGAATAAAATGAGGAAATCTCAAAGGCAATAGCAATTATATCATTTTTTATATACTATGGAATGATAAATTATACAAGATATTTGGGGCGTATGCAATACGCCCCAGTTTAGCATTTTTTTAGTCTATTGTTGTACTAGTTCTTCCTGTTCCTACTACGTCTTCTTGAAGTGATCTCCATGTATTGCAGCCTACTATTCCATCTACTGGTAGTCCTCTGCTCCTTTGATAATTTCTTACTGCTTCTTCAGTTCTGCCTCCAAATATTCCGATCTAACCCACCAGTTCTAAAACCTAATGTGTTTAAATCATCTTGTGCTATTAACACATACGTACTTATACTACCTCTTTTTATTAATGGATATCCTGCTGTGCCACAGGCTGGTCTGCCAAATCTTTTATCAAAATGTACCCAAGTAGGTGTTAAACTTTGCGGTTCTACATATGTCCATACTCCGCGAACTGTTTGCTGTATTCCATAGTCTATTTCTTTCTGATGTACTTAATACTTGACCTGCATCAAATGAAACTCCGTGCATAATGTTGGCTTTGTGATCCATGGCCTCCGCTCCCATGGTCTTTTAAATGCAAATCCTACTGGTATTGGTGCTCCGAACAAGTATCTTGTTGTGTTAAAACTCTGCATTGCTCTTTTTGTTGTCCATAGTGTTGGACTTTTGCTGGATCCTCTGAATTCTCCAACTGTTAAACTTCTATTTGCGTTGTATGGCATAGCCTCGTTTTCATTTCTATAATAATTTTCCATTCTATTTGTATCATTATTAAATACTATTATTCTTGCCATAAAAATTAAACCTCCAAAAAATATATCTCTTTATATTTTATGAAGGTTTTTATTTTTTGTGCCAAAATTCTTCGTCCCTTTTGTCCACTTATTTTATTAGCATACCCAGTAAGTATAAAACAATATGTTGTATTGGAAATATTAAATAGAACATGTATTTAATAAATTTATTGTTTTTTCCTCTTTCTCCATTATAAAATATTATAAATATAATTGCTCCCAGCATTGCGTATATGCAGCCAGAGCTATATGTAATAAACAATAGAGATATTGCAAAAGTAACTAATATCAGTATTATATAAAGAACTTTTTCGGTTAACTTTGCACTTTTTGATTTTTTTATTAATATGCCATCTTTCATGAATAATTTTTCTATTGCATATAATTCCAAAAATAAAAATGGAATTCTTAAATCAAATTCAATTTTAAATTTTAAATATGCAGCTAGTATTAGTATAAAAATATTTATTCTAATAATAAGGTTTTGGTTTTCGGTTAATTTTTTTATTATAATTTTTCTATCTATTATTGCTAGCAACAATAGTGACAACGTATATGAGTAAACTACTCCTAAATAATTATTTACACTTGTCCAATATTTAGGATAATATACTTCATTAATATATCCTAGTATCATTAAACATATCTGTGTAAATGTTGCTAATATAAACATTCTTAGAATATATTTTTTTAAGTTTTTTGTATAAAAGAACCCTTGAACTATTAAATATGCAAATATCGGCATTGCCATTCTTCCGAATACTCCTTATCAAAAAGTATGTATTGTTTGAGAAATTTTTATATAAATAAAACCCTATATGGTCAATAACCATAATTATAATTGCACATATTTTTAGTGCATTTGAAGATAAGCCCTTTTTCATTTTTTTACCCCATGTAATACATTTTCTTTATGAACAAAGTGACTTTATTCGTCCTTTGTTCTCGCCGATTTGAGTTTCCGAATAGAATGAGGAAATCTCAAAGGCAATAGCGATTGTAGCATTTTTATATAGTAGGAAATGAGAAATTTCCTACTATATAAA
>CAKPJM010000011.1 GCA_934162625.1 uncultured Clostridia bacterium | reverse complement strand
ACGCATTGTTTGTAAAAATTAATAGTGTTATCTTTGAACAAATTAATGAAAAATAAATTTTTCATTAATCCGACAAATAATGAGGCATTTTAAATTTATAATCCGTTTAACATAGAGCTAATAAAAATTAAACAAATTACAATTTATGAAAGCAATAGCAAAATAAGAGCAATAAACAAAAGTTGATCTTGTACATTTTCATTATAAAGGAAGATTAGAAGACATATCAAAAGAATATCATCAAAATGTAAATCGATTCCAAAAAATTGAAAACAAAAGTCAGCATCCCCTAAAGGAAGTGCGTTGTAAAAGGAATTCATCATTTTTTATTATCACCGCCCATAAAAGGAAAAATTTCCATTACTTTGCTCATATTCATAAGTTGTATATATTGATCCACTTTTGCCCTTCGACTATCTTTTAAATAAGGCTTTAAAGACTGCAATAAATTAGAACGAGGATCATCCTTAACATTCATTTTATCTATAATAGACTTCATTTTCATAATAGTCTCAATATCAATTCCATTAGAATTAGAAGAGGCAGTAGAGCTATTAGAAAAATTGTTGGAATATTGGTCATTACTAGTCTTCTCAAAATTAGTGTCTGAATTATTATTTTGCGAATTGCTAGAATTTTTAAGCATATTAAATAAATTATTCACCATATCTGGTGAAATATTATTTTGCCCTGCTACATTATTAAATTTTTCAAATAAATCTGACATATCCTCATTATTCAAAACAATCAGTCTCCTCAAAAAAATACTGCCTTTGAGATTTCCTCATTTTATTTGGAAATTCAAATTGGCGAGAACAAAGAGCAACTTTAAGGTGCTTTGTTCTTAAAATTATCTAAATTATTATTTTGACTAAGTTCTCTTAAAATTTCGTCCTTACTTTTTGTTTTAAGCAATTCATTTGCTTTTGCAATACCTGCTTCTATATCCTTCTTATCCATTTTAGAGAGCATAGACATCATTTTTGCCATATCAAAATTATTATTATTCAAAAAAATCACTCCTAATTAAATATATGTATTAACAATACAGTATATTCAATCAACAAAAAAATGTGCAAAAAAAGCGAACGAATGGGGTCTGTCCCCATTCGTTCTGAATTTGCTTTATTTTTCCGTTTATCTAATTATCATATCTTCTCTTCCTGCACCAGTTCCTATAAATTTTACAGGAACACCAGTAAATTCTTCAATTCTTCTTAAATATTTTTTCGCATTTTCTGGTAACTCATCAAATGATTTACATTTGCTAATATCACCAAAGTTACCCTCAAAATCTTCATAAACAGCATAAGAATTATTTAAGAAATCTACATTTGTTGAAAAGTCAGTTGTTTCTTTACCATTGTAATTATAAGCAACACATAATTTTATATTATCTAATTTACCAATAGTATCAACATGGTTAACAGCAAGTCCTGTAATACCATTTAATCTAACTGCATATTTTAAAGCAACTAAATCAAGCCAGCCACATCTTCTAGGTCTTTTAGTAGTAGTTCCATACTCGTGACCTAATTCTCTTATTGTATCTCCAATTTCATTGTTTTGTTCCGTTACATAAGGACCAGCTCCAACTCTTGAAGAATAAGCTTTTAGTACACCATAAACTTCTCCAATATCTCTTGCACCAACACCACTACCAGTACAAACACCTCCGATAGAAGGGTTAGAAGAAGTAACAAAAGGATAACTTCCAAAATCAATATCAAGTAAAGTTGCTTGAGCACCTTCACAAATAACTTTTTTACCTTCATCTAATGCATTATGAATTAAAGTTACAGTATCTGTAATATATGGTTTTAAAATCTTAGCATATTCTTTGTAATCTGCAAGAGTTTTTTCTAAATCTATAGTCTCATGTCCATACATTTCTAAAATCTTATTTTTATTATTAACATTAATAGTTAAAAGTTCTTCAAAACGGTCAGAAATTAAATCTTCTGCACGAATTCCACATCTTTCATATTTATCACAATAAGCAGGACCAATACCCCTAGCTGTTGTCCCAATTTTATTACTTCCTCTATTTTCTTCTAACAACTTGTCCATTTCAATATGGTAAGGAAGAATAATATGAGCTTTATCACTAATACGCAAATTATCAGCAGAATAACCATGCTCTTTTAAATTTTCCATTTCTTCAATTAAAACCTTTGGATCAACAACAACACCATTACCAATAATTGCAATAGTACCTTTATTTAAAATTCCAGAAGGAATTAAATGAAAAGCAAACTTTACGCCATCAACCTCAATAGTATGCCCAGCATTATTACCACCAGAACATCTAACTGCAATGTCAGCAGTATTGCCTAAATAATCAATAATTTTTCCTTTACCCTCATCACCATAAAAAGTTCCTAAAACTACATCAACTTTTGATCTTGACATAAAAATCACATCCTAAAATAAAATATGTTCAATCTTGCTAGAAAGAACATAAATATTATCGTACAAATATAAGAAAAAGTCAAGGTAGAGTAGATAATCTAAAATTATTTGGCAACAAATCAAAAATAGAATACTCAGTGACTTTGTCATTGTTAGAAAGAGCATAAATTTTAAAATCCTTATCAACAAATTCACTCATAAACTGTCTACAATATCCACAAGGTAAACAATCATCTAAAGAATCAAGTGTATTTCCTCCACAAACTACAATATATTCAAAATCCCTTTCACCTTCCGAAATAGCCTTTGTAAAAGCTACCCTTTCAGCACATATTGACTGTATTCCATCATTTTCAATATTACATCCAGAATAAATCTTACCAGAACTACACTTTAAAGCACAACCAACGTAATACTTACTATAAGGGGAATAACAATTTTTACGAACACTCTTTGCAATTTCAATAGCTTTATATAAACTCATAAAAAACCTTCTTTCAAAATTATTATATTACAATTATTCTATATTATGAAAAAATAAAAGTCAAATAAAACGACCCGGAACAAATGGGGACAGACCCCTTTTGTATACTTTTAAACAAAAGGGGTCTGTCCCCATTTGTTTAAGTTAAATTTGTAACCTTTTCCGTAAACTCTTCATAAAATATAGCAAAAATTATATACGGAAAGGATGAACAAAAATGTTAAGTTACATAATTGAAGGTGGAAAGATACTAGAAGGTAGTTTAAATGTGTCAGGTTCAAAAAATGCTTCATTACCAATAATAGCAGCTAGCATACTAAATGGAGGCGTTAGTAAATTATACAATGTACCTAACATTCATGATACGCAAATAACTTTAAAAATATTAAAGATTTTAGGTTGCAAAGTAGATAAGAAGAATGGTAAAATAGTAATAGATTCTAGCAAAATGAATAAGCATGAAATTCCGGATGAACTAATGAGGCAAATGAGATCATCTGTAGTTTTAGCAGGAGCAATACTTGCTAGATTTAAAAATACAACATTTTCATATCCTGGAGGATGTGATATAGGCTCTAGGCCTATAGATTTACATTTAAAAGCATTAAAAAAATTAGGTGTAAATATAGAGGAAGATTCAGGATATATTAAGTGTAAATGTGATAAAATTATAGGAAATGAAATACATCTGGACTTTCCTTCGGTAGGGGCAACAGAAAATGTCATATTAGCTTCTGTTTTTGCAGAACGGAGAAACAATACTTACAAATGCTGCAATGGAACCGGAAATAAAAGACTTGCAAAATTTTTTAAATAAAATGGGAGCAAAAGTAGAAGGGGCTGGAAGTAATATTATAAAAATAACAGGGGTAAAAAAACTAAAAGATGTAAGCTATAACATAATGCCAGATAGAATAGAAGCAGGAACTTTACTTTGTATGGGAGCTGCTACATTAGGAAAATTAGAATTAAACAATGTTATCCCAGAACACATTATTCCTGTAATAGATAAACTTGAAGAATGTGGTTGTAAATTTGATATAAATAAAAACAAAATAATATTAGACGCTCCTAGAAAATTAAAATCTACAGACATAAAAACAATGCCATATCCAGGATTCCCAACAGATATGCAATCTGTATTTACAAGTATGCTTTGTACAGCTAAAGGGACATCAGTAATAGTAGAAAATATATTTGAAAATAGATATAAATATATAAATGAACTAAAAAGAATGGGAGCTAAAATAAATATAGAAGGTAAAATTGCAATAGTTAAAGGAACTAGAAAACTAAGTGCAGCTACTGTAGAAGCAACAGATCTAAGAGGAGGAGCTGCTGTAGTTCTTGCAGGACTGGTTGCAAAAGGAAAAACAAGAGTAAATAACATTGAACATATATTAAGAGGATATGAAGGGTTAGATAAAAAATTAAATAAAATCGGAGCAAACATGATTTTAGAAAATATAAATTAAAAATAATTGCAAATAAACAGTAAAATAATCCTTGTAGGAGGGAGCACATTGTGCTCCCACAAAAAAGTAATTATGAATTCAATAATATTCTTTAATAGGGAGGATACCCATGAAAAAATCTAAAGGACAAACAGTAGATCTGCTATACGAAAATAAAAAAACTAAAAACAAAAAATCAACAAGGAAAAAAAATACTAGTAAAAAAGAAAATGACAAGATTATAAACTTAGATAATGAAATAATTATAGGATTAACACCTAAAAAAGAAGAAAAAACAAAAGCTAAAAAGAAAAATAATAACAAAAATAAAAAAAACAATATAAAAAAGAAGAATACAAAAAAGAAGAATACAAAGAAAAAGAAATTACAACAAAGTAAAAACATTACTAAAGACAAGCCTAAAAAAAGAATGTTGTTAAAGTTTGTAAAATGGCTTTTTGTAATATTAATACTTCTAACTGCAATAGTAATTTTTATGCTATCTAGCATATTTAATATTAAAGAAATAAAAGTAGTAAACAATAATAAAATATCTACAGAAGAAATTATTAATTTATCAACTTTAAAAATAGATAATAATATGTTCAAAACCACAAATAAAACAATAAGAAATAATATAAAAACAAATGCATACATTGAAAATGTAAAAATAAAAAGAAATATAAATGGCACTGTCACATTAGACATAATAGAAAGAAAACCAACATACATGCTAAAATTTGCAAATGCATATGTGTATGTAAATAATCAAGGATATATGCTTGAAATGTCTGAAACACCTTTAGAATTACCTACTATTACTGGGTTTAAGACGCCTTCAGAACAAATAAAAGAGGGAAACAGATTAGAAGTAGAAGACCTAAAAAAATTAGAAGATGTTATAAAGATAATGAATTCTGTTTCAGATAAAACTCTTTCAGGTACAATTACTAATATAGATATAGAGGATTCAACAAACTATAAACTAACATTAACAAGTGAAAATAAAATTGTAAATTTTGGAGATACAACAAACATTAATGTAAAACTCTTGAAAATAGAAGAAATTATAGAAAAAGAAAAAGGTAAAGAAGGAGAAATATATTTCCAAAACTCAGAAAAAACTGTATTTAGAGAAAAAGTATAGAACAAAAGAAAGGAGACTAAAATGACTAAAAATAAGATAGCAGCAATTTTGCGGAACAATGTGTATGCTATTAGTAATGGCTATTTGCATACAAATAAACACAATAAAATCTGCCACAAAAACAGTAGGAACAACATTAAAAGATAATAGCGGCTTAAAGGATGAACTGTTGAATAGCCAAGGAAAATATGAAGCTTTATACAGAGAGTTAGAAAGTAAAGAACAAAAATTAGAGCAAGTAAGATTAAATGCTGCTGCAAAAAACCAAAATGATACTCAAAACGAAGTAGAAATAAAAAACAACCAAAGATTATTAGGCTTAACCGAAGTTTCGGGACAAGGCTTTATAATCCAATTAGATGAAAACAGAGAAATAAACAGTAATGAAGTACTAAATATTAGTGAATATTTAGTACATGAAGAGGATTTACTATATATTATTAATGAATTATTCAATTCTGGAGCAGATGCAATTTCAATAAATGACCAAAGAATAGTATCAACAACATCAGTACTTTGCGACGGAAATATTATAAGAATAAATGGAAAAATGGTTGGAGTGCCAATAACAATCAAAGCAATAGGCTACTCAAAAAGAATGGAATACGCATTAACAAGACCAGGAGGATATCTACAAAAAATGGCAGACGATGGCGTAAAAGTAACAGTTCAATCAAGTGAAGAAATTACAATACCAAAATATGAAGGAGTATATAACTACGAATACTTAACAAGAGGTGATTAATAATTGAAAAAAGGTAAAATTACTATAACAGTAACAATAGGATTAATGGTATTAATACTTACAACAGTCATATTTATTCAATTTAAAACTATTAACCAAACAGATATTACATCTTTAGAAAATATGAGAGAAGATGAACTTAGAACTGAAATAAGCAACTTTAAACAAAAAGCAGAAGAAATAAATAAAAAAATAGAAGAAACAGATTCTAAAATTGCTGAGTATGATGAAGCTATTGCAACAGATAAAGAAGCCTCAGAAATATTAGCAAATGAATTAGAACAACAAAATAATTTGCTAGGAAAAAATGATGTAAAAGGAAATGGTGTAGTTATAACATTAACAGATACGAGAGCACAAAAAATAACAGCAGAAGATTTAAGGCAATTGGTAAACCAATTAAAAGAAGCGGGAGCAGAAGCAATATCAATAAACGATCAAAGAATAGTATATGATTCGTATATAGTAGACATAGGAACTACATTTATACGTATAAATGGGCAAGAGTCAATAGTTTCGCCATATGTTGTAAAAGCAATTGGAAACCCAACATATCTAGAAAGTGGGTTATCTAAGAAACAATATGGATATATAGATACAAAATTAGAAGAAGGCAAAGATATAAGTTTAGTAAGACAAGATAATATATTAATAAAAAAATACAACGGAGATTTAAACATGGAATATATAAAGGAGGCAGAATAATGATAATATTAGCAATTGTAATTGGATGTGTAATAGGAGCACTAATAGGAATAAATGCTCCAACAATATCTTATACATATTCTGGATATTTAGCTATAGCTATAATTGCAGCTTTAGATTCAGTATTTGGAGGAATAACATCAGTATTAAAAGGAAATTTTGATTTTAAAGTTTTTATATCAGGATTCTTTGGGAACGCAATACTTTCAATACTATTAACATGGTTGGGGGTAAAACTAAATGTAGATATATATTTGGCAGCAATCGTAGTATTTGTTGGAAGAATGTTCACAAACCTTGCAATTATTCGTAGATATTATATAGATAAATGGAGCAAAAAAATAGAGAAAAAAGAGGAAGCAAAAAATGAGAATGAGAAGAAAACCGTGGGTTAGAGAAGAACTTGCTGAAAGCAAATTTTTTATAGATAATGCAACACAGAACCTAGGAAAATGGCATGAAGCATTTAAAAGAAAAAATCAACCAATGCATTTAGAGCTTCGGTTGTGGAAAAGGAAGCTTTATAGCAAAACTTGCAGTACAAAATCCAGAAATAAACTATTTAGCAATAGATATAAAAAGCGAAGTTTTAGGCTTAGCAAAAAGAAATATAGAAAAAGAATATTTAAAAGCACAAAAAGAAATAGACAATGTACTTTTAACAGCATATGAAATAGAAATAATACAAAACATATTAAATGAAAAAGATATAGTAGATAGAATATATATAAACTTTTGTAATCCATGGCCAAAGCCAAGGCATAACAAAAAAAGACTAACACATACAAAACAATTAGAAAAATATAAAAAATTTTTAAAACCAGGTGGAGAAATATACTTTAAAACAGATGACGATAACTTGTATAAAGCAACAATAAGATACTTAGAAGAGACAGGCTTTGAAATAATAAAACAAACAGAAAACTTACATAAGGAACCTATATGGGCAAATAACATAGAAACAGAGCACGAGAAAATGTTCGAAGAACAAGGCATCACAACAAAAGCAATAATTGCAAAAAATATATAATTTGCCAAAAAGGTATTTACAAAAAATGAATATATGGTATAATAAAAATAGAAATGAGAAACCACAAAATAGTGGTTGCCATCTAGGAGCAAAAAATCACTCTCTAACGGTAGAACAGAGAGTGATTTTTAATTGCCTGAAATTAATAAAATGATTGCTATGATTAATATAAAAGTTATTATAAACAGTATTAAATTGGTAAATAAAGATAATAGAAAGAATTGGTGGAATAATTCAATATGTATCATATCAATCACCTCCTATTCTATTAGAGATAAGAGATGACTAACCACTACTCTGCTTATTCTCATTTCAAAAATATTATAAGCTAGCTGTAAAAATATGTCAATAAGGAATTGACAAAAAAACAATAAAAATATATACGAAATTTGTTGAAAAAAAAAGTAGTAATATAATATGATAACCCTATCAAAAATATAAGGAATAAGTACCTTTAAAAGATAGGAGAGATTTGTAATGGATTCCAAGTATTAATAAAATTAGGGCTAGTGCCATATGGAGAAAAAGTAGATTTAAGAGAGGAATTTGTAATACCAATTTCGCATGGAAAAGGAAAATTTGTAGCAAGTGAAGAAGTAATGCAAGAATTAATAGCAAATGGACAAGTAGCAACACAATATGTAGATGAAAAAGGAAATGCAACATACGATATAGACTACAATCCAAATGGTTCAGTATATGCAGTAGAAGGAATAACAAGCAAAGACGGTAGAATACTTGGAAAAATGGCACATTCAGAAAGAAGTTATAGAGGAAATATAATAAATGTGCCAGGAAATATGGACCAAAAATTATTTGAATCAGGAATAGAGTACTTTAAATAAATAAAACCGGCATAGAGTTTTAATCTATGCCGATTACTTTTTTATGAAAGATTTACAATTTCGATTCCGGGAACATCTGCGATCATTCTTTCTGCAGCTTCAACATCATCCAAATGCATAAGATATACTTTTATATCTTTTTGAGCTAATTCAATGAGTTGAGGCAAAGTTTCTTCAAGCTTTAAATGTATTTGCCCATAAAAAACGGATACATCAACATAAATTTCACGAGCAAATCCGAAAAGCTCTTCAAAAGGTTGCAATGTTGAAGTGTCGCCAGTATAAACAAAAAGCTGGTCATCAGGAGAAACATCTTCATCTCCAAAAATATTCTCAATGTAATAACCAAAACATTTACCATCAAGTTGAGGAGAATGCTTAGTCAAAATGGGTTCAATATAAACACTCATATTGTTACCATAAAGCTTATCGGAATCAATGAGATGTAGATTGTACCAATCCAAGGAATTTCCTTCAATTGTAAGAAGAGCTTTAATATCCTCTGCTACTTCTTCTGAAGGAGCGAGAATATTAAGTTTCTTATGAAGTACAAAGAAGCAATATTGAGCCCACAGCCCAAGTCCTCCAACGTGGTCGCCATGCGTGTGCGTTATGAGAACAAAAAAGTTTTCATAAGCAGACAAATCAAAATTTTTAACTTTCACAAAAGTAGAAGATGGACAATCTATTAAGAAAAAGTCCTTACCTTTAGTGACAAAATATGCAGATGTATGCTCATTAGCAAAACCTGCACCTCTTCCTAAAAAATGTAAATACAAAGTAGAAAGCTCCTTTCGATTAGAAATTGGTAATTTTGCACTGTTCCATAATTCAATGCGTATGGAAATCAAATACCTCCTAAATTTGATTATTTATATATTAACATAAAGCAGACAACAAGTCAAACAGTGCAAGTAATAAGAAAAATATGAGTGCATTATTACTCAACTCAAATCTAAAGAATGTAGGGGCGTATTGCATACGCCCAAAATACAAAAAATATCAAAATGGATATTGCTAAAATATATTTGTAAAAAATCTCGGCATGAATAAATTTGCCAAAAAGGTATTTACAAAATGTAAATATATGGTATAATAAAAATAGAAATGAGAAACCACAAAAGTGGTTTGCCAGTTAGTAAAATAAAAACGCATCTCCAATGGCAATTACAGATGCGTTTTTATTGGTTATTCGCTCTTACTCAAAATTATGTAAATCACAATAATTAAGGTAAAAGCTATGATAGTTACAAAAATTAATGCAAAGAATAATATGTATAAAATAGCAATTAGAGTTGATTCTATCATAAGCCTCACCTCCTTTATGGAGGCAAACCACATCTGAGTATTCTCACTTCCAAAAGCATTATACCAAAATATGGAAATGAAAGTCAATACAAAATTGGCAAAAAAACAAGGATTGGAGTGATTTAAATGAGACCAAGAGCTCAAGAGGTAGAAGTATTAGAAGATTACACATTAAAGATTAAATTCAATAATGGAGAAGTAAAGAAATTTGACGTAAAACCATATTTAAATCATAAAGCCTTTGAAGAATTAAAAGACTATAATAAGTTTAAAAAAGTAAAAATAGCAGGACTATCCATAGAATGGGAAAATGGAGCAGATATATGTCCAGATGAATTATATAATAATAGTTATATTGAACAAGTGACTTAAGTCATCATTTGCTATAGCCGATTTGACTTTCCGAATAAAATGAGGAAATATATAGTATAGTATTAAAAAACAGGATTGTTAATTTGCAACAATCCTGTTTTTCTGTACCTTTATTTTACAACTATATTATAAATTTTATTCTTTACATATATTTCTTTCACAACATTCTTTCCGTCTAGCAAACTAGAAACAGCTTCAAAAGCCTTTGCTTTTACACTAGTTTCCTCTTCATCTAAAGCAATTTTAACAGTTGCCTTTACTTTACCATTTATTTGAACAGGAATTTCCTTTTCACTATCTATTGTTTTAGCTTCATCATATTTAGGCCAGCTAGATTCGCAAATTGGTTTGAATCCTAATTGTTCATTTATTTCCTCTGTAATATGAGGAGCAATAGGATTAAGTAAAGTTAATAACAAATGATAATCTTCTTTTGTTATTTTATCTTCAGCATCAAAGCTATTAGCCAAAATCATTAATGCAGATACTGCTGTGTTATATGCCATTGTAGTTAAATCAGTTTGCACTTTTTTGATTGTTTTGTGGATAATTGGCTCTAACTTTTTAGAATAACCTTCTCCATCACCAATTTTATCTTTTAAACGAATAACTTTATCTATAAAACGTTTACAACCTCTTAAAGAATCTGTACTCCAAGGAGCATCTTGTGTATAATCACCCATAAACATTTCATAAAGTCTTAAAGTATCTGCACCATATTCATTAACTATATCATCAGGATTAATAACATTTCCTTTAGATTTACTCATTTTTTCATTGTTAGACCCCAAAACCATACCATGGCTAACACGAGTCCAAATCATTTCTTTTTTAGGAACTAAACCAATATTATATAAGAATTGAACCCAAAATCTTGCATAAAGCAAATGCCTTGCAGTATGCTCCATACCACCATTGTACCAATCAACTCTATTCCAATATTTCATAGCATCCATAGAAGCAAATTCCTTATCATTATGAGGGTCCATAAATCTTAAGAAATACCAGCTAGAACCAGCCCAGTTAGGCATTGTATCAGTTTCCCTTCTAGCCTTTCCACCACAATGAGGGCAAGTTGTATTAACCCAATTAGTAATATTTGCAAGAGGGCTTTCTCCACTCTCGGTTGGTTCATATTCTGCAACATCTGGTAACAATAAAGGTAAATCTTCCTCATTCATTGGTTGCCATCCACATTTTTCACAATAAATCATAGGAATAGGTTCTCCCCAGAATCTTTGGCGAGAAAATACCCAATCTCTCATTTTATAATTATTTACTTTTCTAGCAATACCTTTTTCTACTAATTTATTTGTAATAGCTTCTTTAGCTTCTTCAACAGTAAGACCAGTAAATTCTTCTGAATTAATTAATTTACAGCCTTTACCTAAATAATCTTGTTTTTCAAAAGCAGATTCGCTAACATCTCTGCCATCAATAACAGGAATCATTTCCAAATTGTGTTCTACTGCATATTCAAAATCTCTTTGGTCATGAGAAGGAACAGCCATAACAGCCCCAGTTCCGTAGTCTCCTAAAACAAAGTCACCTAAAAATACAGGAACTTCTTTTCCGTTAACAGGGTTAATAGCCATAATTCCATCTACTCTGCAACCTGTTTTGCCTTTATTTAGCTCTGTTCTATCCATAGCAGATTTTTTAGCAGTCTCTTTAATATATTCATTAACTTCATCTTTATTTTTTACTCTAGGCATTAATTCTTTAATTAGCTTACCATCAGGAGCAATAACAAAAAATGTAATACCATAAACTGTTTCAATACAAGTTGTAAATACAGAGAACTTACCTCCACCAACAATTTGTACATCAAGTTCAACACCAGTAGATTTACCAATCCAGTTAATTTGACCAAGTTTTACTCTATCAGCAAAATTAGTATCATCTAAACCTTTTAATAAATCTTCTGCATAATCACTCATTCTAAGCATCCATTGAGATTTCTCTTTTTGCTCAACTGCACTACCACATCTCTCACAAACTCCACCAGCTGCGTCCTCATTAGATAAAACAGACTTACAAGTAGGGCACCAATTTACAGGAATAGTATCCTTATATGCCATACCATGTTTATAAAATTGTAAAAATTGCCATTGAGTCCATTTATAATAATCTGGGTCAGTAGTAGAAAACTCACGAGACCAATCAAAAGAAAAACCTAAGTCTTTCATTTGTCCCTTAAAAGTATGAATATTTTCCTTTACAGCTTCTTTTGGGTGAATATGATTTTTAATAGCATATTGTTCAGCAGGAGCACCAAAAGCATCCCAACCCATTGGATATAAAACATTATAACCTTGCATTCTTTTCATTCTAGCCAAAGCATCTTGAGCAGTGTAACTTCTAACATGTCCAACATGAAGGCCAGCTCCAGAAGGATAAGGAAACTCTACCAATATATAATATGGTTCTTTATTATCTCCAGTAACTGCTTTAAAACTTTGTTTTTCATCCCAATAATTTTGCCATTTCTTTTCTATTTCTTTATGATTATAATCCATAGCATATCTCCTCATTTCTATAAAATAAATGTAAAAAAACTCGCAAAGCGGAAGTCCCCTAAATAATATTGAAAAGATTATATAACAAAAATAAAAATAAATAAAGTAAAAACTATTAAAATTTATAATTATCTGATATAATAAGGCAAATAACAAAGGTAAATTGGAATTTGCGTGAACGATTCTAGGGACTGTCCCTCTTTTGTTGAATGACAAAAGGGGACTGTCCTGAATCGTAAATGAAATCCATTGCAAATTGTAGGGGGGCGGGGCTCCGTACCCGCCCGAAATCATAAAAAATAATTGTAAATTTTGGGCGGACACAGGGCCCGCCCCTACACCTCTCACATCAATTACACAAATTCCAATTTAGAAAGAAGGAAAAATATGAAAGCATTAGTTACAGGAGCTTCATCAGGAATAGGCAGAGAAATGGCAATATACTTAAGCGAGCAAGGAATAGACTTAGTATTAGTAGCAAGAGAACAAGAAAAACTAGAACAAGTACAAAAGGAACTAAAAACAAATTCGCAGATAATATGCATGGATTTAAGTCTTGCAGAAAATTGCGTAGAATTGTATAAACAAGTAGAGAATATAGATATACTAATAAACAATGCAGGATTTGGAACTTGTGGAGAATTTACAGAAACAGACTTAATAACAGAACTAAATATGATAAACACAAATGTATGTGCAGTTCACACATTAACAAAATTATTCTTGCAAGATATGTGCAAAAGAAATAGTGGCTATATATTAAATGTAGCATCGATAGCAGGATTTATGCCAGGACCACACATGGCAACATACCATGCTACAAAAGCATATGTACTAAAACTAACACAAAGCATTTATGAAGAACTAAGAAAAAGGAACTCAAATGTAAAAATAAGTGCATTATGCCCAGGACCAATAAAAACTGCATTCTTAGAAAAAGCAAATGTAGAATTCAAAACAAAATTAATGACAGCAAGATATGTTGCAAGATATGCAATAGACAATATGTTCAAAGGAAAATATATGATATTACCAGGTGGAAACAACAAAATGATAAGATTCTTAAGCAAAATAGTACCAGACAAAATTATTGGTAAAATTGTATACAATATGGAAAAAGCAAAAAGATAATGTGAACGATTCTAGGGACTGTCCCTCTTTTGTTGAATGACAAAAGGGGACTGTCCTGAATCGTAAATGTAATTTACTGCAAATGCTGTAGGGGTCACCGCCCTCGGCGACCCGAATATATCATGGTGATTGATACAAATGTAGGGGCTCCGTACTCGCCCGAAAAATTATAACAAAAAAATTGCAAATTTCGGGCAGACATAGGGCTTTATACAATTGAATCTTGGCCCCTTTATTTAAGGGGGCTGTCGGCGTAGCCGACTGGGGGTTCTTTTAAAATACTCAATGAAGAATTAAAAAAGAAAAAATATAGGAGGCAAATATGAAAATAGGTTTAGCGTTAGCAGGTGGTGGAGTTAGAGGAGCCGCACATATAGGTGCCATAAAAGCCTTAGAAGAAAACGGAATAAAAATAGATGCTGTAGCAGGAACATCTGCGGGTAGTATAGTTGCAGCACTTTACGGAATGCAATATACAACAGAAGAAATGATTAAATTATTCAATTATTTTGCTAAATCTGTAATGGCAATATCTCCTAAATATGTGTTTGGAAATATAAAAGAAGTAAGAGGAATAAAACTAGGAGGAATAACTTCCAGCTATAATATAGAATCAGCAATAGAAGAATCAGGAAAATTAAAGAATATTAAAAATATAAAAGATATAAAGTTACCAATATCTATACCAGCAACAGATTTAATAACAGATAGAGAAATAATATTTACAAATAGTAAAGACTTACAAGGGGAAGAGTACATACATGATATAGAAATAGGAAAAGCAGTTAGAGCAAGTTCCACATTTCCAATAATGTATGCTCCATTTGAATATAAAGAATTTCAATTCGTTGATGGTGGAATTTTTGACAATCTACCATCTGCAGAATGTAAAAAACTAGGAGTAGACAAAGTAATTTCTATAAGATTTAAACTAAAAACTCCAAGAAAGCAAAAAACAATATATAACATAGGAATGCAGTCATTAGATTTAATGACAGAAAATCTTATAAGAGAATCAGTTAGAATAAGTGATTATGTAATAGAACTAGACTTAAAAGATGCAAAACCATTTAGCATAAATAAACTAGAATTCTGCTATAAAGAAGGATATATGCAAACATTAGACCATATAACAAAGTTAAAGAAAAGCTTAAAATAAAGAAATTTATTTCATAAAAATGTAAATTCACGAAGTGCGAAGTGTGATGTGAGAAGTGAGAAAAAATAGGGGAAAGGACTGTGAAGCCTTGATCTTATAAATCCCACTTCCAACATCACACCTCTCACATCAACTAAACAAATTACAATTTCTCTAATTATTTTTCTAAAAAGTAATTTTTTTCCAAAGAAACTTTAAAATCTTTAGAAAATCTCTTGAAAAAGTTTACATAAACGTTTATAATAAAATATATAGGTGAAAGTGCGCTATATCGGGCAAAAATGACACAAAACAATAAAAATATAAAATGTCATAAAAATGTAATCTTTTACAATTAAAGTTTGCATTTTGTGCTTCCGTATAGCTATTTTTAAAATATATGTTTTAATAAAAAAAACATATATTGACAATCTACAATAAAAATGCAAAAATAATGCTATATAAATATATATATAGCCATAGTTTTACAAATATATAGGAGGAACTAATATGTTTAATAATCTAATTAAATGGAATAATGGTAAAACCACAGGAAAAGTATTAGCAACGTTGCTAGTAATAACATTAACTTTTGCTAATTTTGCCATGCTTCGGAACTTACATAGGAGAAGCCTTTTTATCACATGCAGCAGAAGTTGATTTATCAAAACAAGATAGCAAAACAAATTCAGATAATGTAAAGTTTATTGCATACTTAGACGAAAATGATAGAACTAAAAATCAAATAAGTAAAAACATAGATGCAGATGACTTAAACTTATTTGTAGCAATAAGTGTACAGGATGAAGGAAGGCTAGAAAATCCAAAAATAGAATTCTCAAATTCAAATTTTGAATTAAAAGACAGTAGCAATTCATTTGAGAAGAATATAGAAACAATATCTTCAGAAAATGGAATAAGCTTTGGATTACCAATTGTAGCCAGAAAAAATTCAGAATACAATTTGAGTTTATTAAACATGGTTAGCCAAATAAAATTAACAGGACAATATATAGATAATAGCGGAAATGTTACAGATATAGACACAACAAAAAATGTAAAAATAGAATGGACAACAAATGAAATAACAGAAGAACAAGTAACATTATCACAGGAAGTAATAACAAACAGAATATACAATATAGAAGGAACAAATAAAAGAATAGTACAAGTACTAGTAAAATCAAATATAAATGAAAGTAAAGCACCAATAAAAGCAACCAAAATAGAAATACAAAATCCAGAAATAGGAACAACACCAGAACAAGTAAAAGTTACAGCGAAAAATACATTAGCAACAAATGGAAAATCAAACATAGAATTTGCAAACTCAGTAGATAGCAAATATGAATACAAACAAGAAGAAGGAAAAACATATATAGAAGTACTAAATAATTCAAATGCAGAAAACAATATTTCATGGACAAAAAATACAGCTGATGAGTTTATAGTTACATATATATATAATGAAGAAACACAAATATTACCATTTGTATCAAAAATAAAAAGTACATTAGAATTATATGGCAGAACAAATGGTGCTATAGAAAAAGAAAATGAAATAACACTAGATAATATAGGAACAGTAGGAAGTGTAGATACATTAGATACAGCAATTACTAATAGAATATATAAAGGGAATATGTATATAGGAGAAGATACAGATTATCAAACAGCTTGGGGTGTGTTTGTATCTTATCCAGAACTAACTAAAAAAATAGTATTACAAGATACAACAGAACAAGAAACAGAAAATTTATCTACATATTATAAAACTACAAAAATAAACAAAGCTCAAGCATTAGAACTTTTAGGAGAAGAAGGAACAATAAAAGTATACAATGCAGACAATTTAAATACTCCTTTAGCAGAAGTAAAAGTATCAGAAGAGAATGAAGAGTATATTACAATAAATTACCAAACAAAAGTAAACAAAATTGTAATAGAAACAACAGAAGCAGTAAAAGAAGGTAAGTTAGAAATATTAAATGAAAAAGCAATAAGTGTATTAAAGAGAGAAGGAATAGAAGAAATTTCAAGAATGTCTTCATCAGTAAAATTGCTAACTGAAGATGGAGAAAACAAAGAAGTAACAAACATAATTAAATCTTCAACAGCAGATTTATTAGAACCAGAAACAACAATAGAAGTAAACTTGGACAAAAACGAAATATCAAATCAAGTTGAAAATACACTAAGATTAACAGCAGTATTAAAATCAGTAGACAATAGCAATAAATTATTTAAAAATCCTACAATTAATGTAGAATTTCCTGCAGAAATAACAGAAGTAACATTAGATAATATTGCTTTATTATACGATGAAGAATTATCAATAAAAACAAAAGAAATCACAACAAGTGAAATTGGAAACAAAGTATTAAAAATAGAACTAGAAGGAGAACAAACAAAATACAATAATGTTGCACAAGGTGGAGCAAACATTGTAGCAGACTTAAAATTAAAAACAGAAAACTTTATGGCAAACAAAAATGTAGAGTTAAAAGCTACATGTATTAATGGTGCAGATAAAGCAGAAAGAACAAACGATATAAGCATAGTATCTAAACCAGGAATATTAAACAAGAGTACTATAAAAATAGGAGACAATGTTGTAGAAAATATAAACAATACTATATTGACAAGCGTAGTAAAAGATAATTCAGACATTATAATAGGAACAAAATTAATAAATAATAATGGACAAAAAATAACAAATGTAAACATAGTAGGAACACTAGCAGAAGGAACAATACTAAATTCAGCAATCTCTACAAACTTGGAAAATGTTAATGTATATTACTCAACAGAAGAAAATGCACAAGCATCTTCAACATCTTGGGTAAATACTATAGATAATTATAATAATGCTAAATCATTTAAAATAGAAATAGGAGAACAAGAACAAGCAGCGATGCTAGAACTTGGCTATAAAATAAAAATAGACGAAACATCAATAAAAGAAAAAGATCAATTTGAAAATAGTATTAATATAGAATATATGTTAGATGACCAAGAAAAACAAGACCGAATAATATTTAAATTAATGAATATGGCAAAAGAAGAAAATTTACAATTAGGAGTAGCAGCCCAGGTAAATAATGTAATAATGACAGTAAGACCAAAAACAACTTCAGAGACTTTCCATGAAGGACAAATAGTTACATACGAAATTAAAGTAACAAATACAGGAGTAGAAGCAATAAATAATGCAACTTTAAAATATGAAATTCCAGAAGGAGCAGTTCATACAGAACTTACATATGCACAGGGAAGCGATATTGAATTTACAGACAATGAGGAATTAAAAACTAAAGAATGGAATATTGAAAAAATTGATCCAAATGAAACAATTATAAGAGAAGTTACAATAAGAATAAAACAAGGAACAGAAAAAATTGACAGTTATGTATCATTAGAAAGTGAAAATGTAATTTCAAAAGTTGTGATAACAGATACAAAGGTAGAAGAGAGTAAACTAGAGGCTACACTATCTAGAGGCGCTAACATAGAGACTATTTTAGACGTAAATGATGTGATATCATATTATGTAAATATAAAAAATGTATCTAACGAAGCAATTAATAATGTAATAGTAAACTCAAATATTCCAAATGCTACAACATATGTAGAAGACTCAGAGAATAATAAAAGCTGGACATATGATAAAGAGAAAAACATGGTGTCTCAAACAATAAACACAATTCAACCAAATGAAACAAAACATTTAGTATTTGAAGTGAAAATTAATAATTTGGAAAATAGTGCTACATCAATAGAAAATATTGTAACAGTACAAGAAGGAAAAGATGTATACCAGAGTAATGTGCTTACTTCATATGTAAAAACAGCAAAATGGCAAATAGAGCAAAAGTCAGAACATACTTCTACCATAAATGATGGAGAAAATGTAAAATACATTATAGAAGCAAAAAATATAGGAGAAGCAGGAGGACGCATATATGTACAAGATAATATTCCAGAAGAGATTCAAGTAAGAGAAGTAAATACTTTCAAAGATAATGAAAAATTAGAAGAAAGAACTGTTTTTTCAAATAACGAAATAAAAGTTGATGAATATTTAGAGCCAGATTCTATATTAAAGATTGAAATAAAAGGCGTTATATATAACTTAGATGAAAATACAAAAAGTAAAGAAATAAAAAATGTGGCAAAAGTAGATTTAGGCGATGGAAAATATTTAGATTCAAATGAAATAACTAATACTATTATAAATGAAGATTGGGTAGACCCAAATGATCCAGATGATTCAGGAGATTCAGATAATCCAGGAGGAACAGACGAACCAGGTGATTCTGACAATCCGGGAGGAACAGATAACCCAGATGACTCAAAAACATATTCAATATCTGGATTAGCATGGCTAGATAAAGACAAAAATGGAATAAAAGACAATGATGAAGAAGTAATGCAGGGAATAGAAGTAATTCTGCTAGATAAAGATGGAAATCCGGCGAAAGATAAAGAAGATAAACTAATAAATACAGTAACAGGAGTAACAGGAACATATAAATTTAATAGCATTCCAAAAGGAGAGTATATAGTAGCATTTGTATATGATACAAGTAAATATGCTGTAACCAAATATCAAGTAGAAAATGCAAAAGAAGATGAAAATTCAGATGCAATATCAAAACAAATAACTATAGACAACCAAACAGCCTTAGTAGGAGCAACAAATACAATAAAAATAGAAAGTGACGATATAAAAAATATAGACATAGGGTTAATAGAAAATGCAAAATTTGATTTAAGCTTAGAAAAATATGTATCTAAAGTAGTAGTAACAAATAGTAGCGAAAGTGTAAACTACGATTTTGGCGAAACAAATCTTGCAAAAATAGAAATAGCAGCAAAGAAACTAGCAGGTTCTACAATATTAGTACAATACGAAATAAAAGTTTCAAACGAAGGTGACGTACAAGGATATGTAGGAGATATATTAGACTATATGCCAAAAGAACTAGAGTTTAACTCAGAAATGAACCCAGACTGGTATTTAGATACAAACAAAGTGTTACACAATAAAACACTAGAAAAAACAGCAATAGAACCAGGAAAAACTCAAACAGTAAAATTAGTATTAACAAAAACATTAAGCAGTAATAGTACAGGAACAATAGAAAACACTGCAGAGATAGGAACAGCAACAAACCTAGAAGAAATAAAAGATATAGATTCAACTCCAGCAAATAAAAAGCAAGGAGAAGATGACATTGGAAGTGCAAGTTTAATAATTTCAATAAAAACAGGTGGACCAGTTCTATATATCGGAATAGTATTAATAAGCTTAATCGTACTGGGAGCAGGAATTTATGTAATAGATAAAAAAGTATTAAAAGGAGGAGAACAGTAATGGATATAATTAAAAAATATATAAAGAGAATATTGTTGACTCTTCTTATACTTTTTGTAATTTCTTTGGTATATCAAGTAGCAGCAGCACAACACGATTATAGGGGTTATCACTTTTATAGTGACATTATAAACAATGAGGATAATAAGTGCAAAAATTGGTATTGTATAGAGAGTGAGCAACATATAGAGATGTTCCTTCGTAGTAAATATGGAGTTTGGGATAATGTGAAAAAGGTTTCGATCGATACTACTAATCCTGATGATTCTGCAAGTTTGTGGCATGTGTTAGGAGCAATCGCCTATGAAGGACAATCGGAGGGGACTTTTGACTGGGGCCATAAACCTAGTGATCATGCAACTAGTAGTGAGTCTGGTGACGCTACTCATAATGGTTGGCAACTTCAGGGGTATGTATGGGAACTAATTGCGAAGTATCCTAGCTGGTTTCAAAATAAACTTGGTATTTCTTCACTTAGCTGCCCAAAATGTACAGATTGTAAGAGTATTTTTAGAAGAATATCTTATGGGTCTACCGAAAGGTATTGGGACCAATATTTGAATGATGGTTGGGACTACAAATATACAATATACATTTGGGAAAGAATTCCTGAATATAATAATTATGAAAGGGCACAAAGACTTATTCATATTACAGTTTCGCGTACAAAAAAAATAAAACCAGTAACATTAGATTTTTCTAAAATAAATACTGCCGGTAATGGCGTAGCAGGAGCTAAACTGACTCTTTCTTCAAATACTAGTGGCATTACTTTAAGCTCCAATAGCCTTACCAGTGCTGGAAAAGATGGAAAATTTGGAGAAGTAACAGTAACTCCAACTACAAACAAGGGATCTTTTAAAATAAACCTAACTGAAGTAGCACCAAAGGGTTATTTTGGAATACCTAATGACATAGTTTTAACAGTATCGTATAATAATGGTAGTGTTACTCGGAATGAAAGCAGGGACATCTAGCGATGCAGATAAATACAATAAGTACTTTTCATTTGATATTAGTAATAAGAAAATTGGAATTATAAAAATAAAAAATCAGACTAAAGTTATTTCAAACCTGACGTTATATAAGTACGATAAAAGTGGTACAAATGCTGTAAAAGGTGCAGAATTTCAAGTTTATTTTAATAATATTGAATCTGTAACTATTGACAAAACAACATATCAATTAACTAAAATAAGACAAAACAAATATAAAAGTGGAGACTATTATCAATATAAAAAAGCAGGACTAACTTTTAAATCACCAGTAGAAAATGGTGAAGATAGACTATATATTGAAGGCTTAAAAACGAATAAAAATGGTGCAATTAAAATAGAGGAATTGGTTTCAACAAGTGCATCAAAGGTTTATATGACGGTGACAGAGACAAAAGCACCATCTGGATATGAGATGTTACCTACAAAAGTACATTTAATATTGACATATAATGATAAAAATGGAACATGGAATTTGAACAAAAGAAATAAAACAACTGATCCAAATACTAATAACAATAACTTGTATTTTAATGAAGAAAAACTTAAAGGATATGTAAGTATAGATTCTAAGGAATTAGAATTAACAATGAAAGATGATTCAAAAATAGATAAACTTACAATATTAAAAACAGACTTAGATAATAGTAAGCTATCTGGAGTAGAATTTAGAGTAACATTAACAAATGTTAAAACAGCAAAATTAGGAACTAAGAATTATAAAGAAAACAATGGAAAATTAGTTATATCTAATGCTAAAACAGATAATGGAAATATAACATTAACAAATATAGTTATAAAAGATGCGACTAAACCAGTAGGAGTAACAATAGAGGAGACTAAAGTACCATCAGCGGATTACAAAAAAATAGAAGGAAAAATTAACTTAACAATAACAAAAGATGGAAATTCATATAAAGTAGAGGCAACTAAGGATAAAACAGTATTAGATGATGAATTTAAAGCAAGCAATGTAAAAGTAAATGGAAGTGAAATAGTACTAAATATTAAAAATAAATCTGTAATAAACTTATCTGGACAAGTTTGGGTAGATGAACAACAAGGAGAAAAAGTGGTAGTGCCTCCAAATGGAAAGAAAGATGAAAATGAAAGAAGACTAGATGGGGTAAAAGTACATCTATATAGTGTAAAAGATGAGAAAGTAATAAAAACAACAACAACTTCAAATGGAGGAAAATACGAGTTTACAGATGTTACAAAAACAGCAGAGGGGTACAAAATACAATTTGAATACAACGGAATCCTATATAATGATGTTGGAATGACAGAAGATTCAAAAGCAGAAGAAGTTAATACCGAAAGAGATACATTAAATGGCAAATTCAAAATAATAGATAAACTTGGTGCAAAAGATGAAAATGGTACAAGAACAATTAAATATGGAGAACATAATGCAAGTTACTTTAAAAGCTATGTAGACGGAAGTCAACCAACAGAAGCAGCAATAAAAGCATATACAGATGTATATAGAGATAAAACTTCAAATATAGACTGTGGATTACTAGAAAAAGACTTTGATGTAGCTGTGGGAACAGATTTAAACTCTGCGAAAGTTACAATAAATGGAAAAGAAGCTAACTATACATATGCACAAGTTCTAAATGGAGAATTACAAAAAGACTTACAAGCATTCCAAGGTATATCTGCAAATACATATGGAAATTATGATTTATACTTAAGTGAATCAGATTATAACTATAGGATAAAGGATTATGAAACATCAAAAATACCAAGTAAGGTAAATCCAGATGAAAGTGTAAATCCAGAAGAATATGATATAAAACAAGAGTTAGAAGTATATGTAACATATTCGGTAGTATTAAAAAATCAAAGTCATCATAAAGCAACTATAACTAAATTTGAATATACCTATGATGACGCATTTGTACCATACAATATAACTTCAACAGATAAATATAATGTTAATATAGATGAAAATAATGGAAAAATTACATTTACAAGTAATGGAGATGGATTATCTATAAATGCACCAAATTATAGAAATCAAATAGACCTAACATTTAAAGTTAAGAAAAACAACGATGGAAATTTAATACTAAAAGAAGCATGCACAAATATTGTAGAAATACTAGAATATAAAACAAATGAGGGTGGACTAATAGACATAGACTCTGTACCAGGAAATGGAATAGATAATGATGAGGACGATTATGATAAAGCACCTGCATTAAATATAGCTATTGGCGAGAAAAAAGTAAGAACAATAGAAGGAACAGTATTTGAAGATGAAAACAAAAATGGAAGTAATGATGACAGCATACCAGTAAATGATGTTATAGTACAACTTATAGAGATAAAGACTAAAACAATAGGTAATGTAACAAACTACTATGAGTATATTTGGCAAGAAACAAGAAGTGGTTCAAATATTGTAAAAAGAAATGGATATACAGAAACAGAATATACTAGTGATGCTTCAGGAGCTGGAACATACCAATTCAAAGACTTTATACCAGGAAATTATATTATAAGATTTATCTATGGAGATGGAAGCACATATGACATAACTACAGATGAATATAAAAACTCTGCAGTTAATGTAAAAAAATATAATGGCCAAGATTATAAATCGACAATAGATAATAGCTATAACGAAGAGTGGTATAACCAAGCAAACTATAATGGAAAATCTGTTGCAAGGGATAACGAAGCAAGAAGATTAGAAGTAATGGCATATTCAACAACAATAAATGAACGTACAGGCGATGAAATAAACAAAAAAGAAAAAGAGATGTTAGACAAAACATGGATGTGTGCAGAAACATCAAAAGTTAGTGTAGAAATAAAAATAGATGAAAATACACATCCTTATGCAAATATGAACTTTGGTTTAACTCTAAGGCCAAAGACAAAATTAACATTAGAAAAACACATAACAGGATTAAAAATAACACCTCAAGGAACAGGATCACAACCAATAGTAGATGCAAAAGTAGTTAATGGACAAATACAAGGAATAACAACAGGACTTGCAAGAATAGATTCTACAAGAAAAAATAGAGGTTTCTGGAAAGTAGAAACAGACATAGAAGAACTTGCACAAGGAGCTACAGTAGAACTTGAATACACATATACTATAAAGAATGAGAGTGACGTAGATTACTTATCAACTCAATTAATAGATGCATACGAAAATCCAACAGGTAAAACATATAATGAGACTCTATCAGAAATACGAAATACAATAAAACAACAAATGAGAACAGGAAATTATTCATATTCAAATAATAATACAATAGGTACATACTTGGGACAATACTATTATAATAATAATTCAACTGGATTAGCACCAGTATCATCTAAGGTAAACTTAATAGAAGACAATTTAAACAATAACTTAAAACTAGTAGAAGAGACAGATATGGCATTTGAAAAGGCTAATAATGCAGCTGTAGATAAATATGTATATAATGATGAGGGAAAAACTCCAATACTAGAGAAAATAGAAACAGTTATAAGAAATAAAGAAGCAACAGAAGCTTTAACTAGGGGTGGTGTAGACTCTACTAGAACAGTAAAATTAACAACAACATTATCATCATCTAGCAAAGAAATTTCGTATCCAACATACATTGGAGAAATTGTAGAATATACAAATGCAGCAGGAAGAAAAGACATGGAAGCAACTCCAGGAAACTTAAGCTATGTACATAGTGAAAACACAGGAAAAACTATGGAAAACTCAAATGAACATGATGAGTTCTGGGGCGAAACATTAATGGTATCAAAACCAACAGGAGAAAACAAACAAGCACCAATGCAAATAGTAATAATAGCAATAAGCAGTATAGCAGTAATAGGAGTTGGAATAATACTAATAAAGAAATTTGTACTTAAAAAATAACACTTAATAAAAACCAACAAAAGGGGACAGACCCCTTTTGTTGGTTTTTTTGTATGTAAAAAAAATATTTGCATATAATAAAATTATTAGCAAATATTGTATGCAAAAAATGCTTGTGATATAATTCATTAAAACAAATGAAAGGAGAATATTATGTCAGAGTACGAAAGTTTAAAAAACGAATTGTTTAATATTAAAAAATGTGGATGGGAAGCCACTAGCGATTTTGAAAAACAAAAAATAAATGTATTTGGAGATGAATTTATATATTTTTTAAATAATGCAAAAACAGAAAGAGAAGCAGTTTACTTTGCAAAAGAAGTATTACAAAAGAATGGATTTGTAGATTTAAGAGACAAATTAGTTTTAGAGCCAGGAGATAAAGTATTTTATATAAACAGAGAAAAAAGTGTTTATATAGCAATAATAGGAACAGATGCATTAGAAACAGGTTTAAATATAGTAGGAGCACACATAGATTCACCAAGACTAGATTTAAAACCAAACCCATTGTATGAAGATACAGGATTTGCATATTTAAAAACACATTATTATGGAGGAATAAAGAAATACCAATGGACAACAATTCCACTAAGTATACATGGAGTTATTGTAAAAACAAATGGAGAAAAAATAAAAGTTAATATAGGAGAAGATGAAGCTGATCCAATATTTACAATAACAGATTTACTTCCACACTTAGCACAAGACCAAATGGAGAAAAAGCTAAAGGAAGGAATTGCAGGAGAAGACTTAAATTTACTTATAGGAAGCATTCCATATGGAGACGAAAAAGTAACAGAAAGAGTAAAACTAAATATTCTAAAAATATTAAACGAAAAGTATGGAATAACAGAAAAAGACTTATTAAGCTCAGAATTAGAGTTAGTACCAGCATTCAAAGCAAGAAGTCTAGGTTTTGATAGTAGCATGGTAGCAGGATACGGACAAGATGACAGAGTTTGTGCATATACAGAACTAAGAGCAATGCTAGATATAAACAATCCTAAAAAAACAGCAGTATGCATACTAGCAGACAAAGAAGAAATAGGAAGCATGGGAAATACAGGAATGGAATCACATGTATTTGATACATTCATTGCAGAATTACTAAACAAAAGAGGAGAAAACAGACCAAACTTATTAGACAAAGTATTTTGCAACTCAAGAATGTTATCAGCAGACGTAGACGCTGCATTAGATCCAATATATGCAAGTGTCTCAGAAAAGAACAACGCATCACTACTAGGATATGGAATAGGATTTAATAAATACACAGGAGCAAGAGGAAAATCTGGAGCATCAGATGCAAACGCAGAATACGTTGCAGAAATAAGAGCAATGCTAGAAGAAAACGGAATACCATACCAAATAGGAGAACTAGGAAAAGTAGATGTAGGCGGAGGCGGAACAATAGCCTATATACTAGCAAACAAAGGAGTAGACGTAATAGACTGCGGAGTACCAGTATTATCAATGCACTCACCATACGAAGTAACAAGCAAATTCGATATATACCAAGCATACAGAACATACCAAGCATTCATGAAATAAAAACAGAAACAAAAGGGGACAGACCCCTTTCGTTCGGAATTGATAAATTAATAAAAATAAGGGGGCAGAAACAAAAGGGGTCTGTCCCCTTTTGTTTGGGGGGCATATAAATTGGAGGAGGAAGTATATGCCAAGATTAGCTAGAAAAATTAGTAAAACAGGATTTTATCACGTTATTATAAGAGGAGTAAACAAAGAAACTATTTTCTTAGATGATGAAGATAGAGAGATGTTTTTGCGTTTGCTAAAATACTATAAAACAGAATTAAATTGTAAAATTCATTCATATTGTTTAATGAGTAATCATGCCCATTTGCTTATAGAAGATCAAAAATTAAAATTAGGAGAATTAATGAAAAATATAACCTGCGTATATGCAGGAGAATTTAATAAAAAATATGATAGAGTAGGACATTTATTTCAAGATAGATTTAAGAGTCAAACTGTAGAAGACCAATACTATTTATTGAGATTAATAAGATATATACACAGAAATCCAGAAAAAGCAGGAATATGTAAAACAGAGGAATATAAATGGAGTAGTTATAATGAAATTATTAATAGAGCCAGAATTATAGAGAGGGAATTTATTTTAAGCGTATATAATAATAATAAATTTTATGCAATAAATGAATTTAGAAAACAAGTGTTAGGAAACCATGATGATATACTTGACTCAGCATATATAAAAGAAAAATTATCAGATATAGAAGCAAGAAAGCTCATTGAACATATAATAAAAACAAAACAAATTCCTGAAATAAATGTAAAGAATTTAAATGAAATTATTGATAAAATAAAACAAATAAAAAAGATGAGCAAAGGACAAATACTTAGAGTATTGGGAGTAAAAAAAACAACGTATTATGATAATTTAAAAAAGAATTAACGGAAGAAATGGGACAGACCCCTTTTGTCCGGATGCTATTCCGGACAAAAGGGGTCTGTCCCATTTCTTCCGAACAACTATAAAAAGACAAAAACAATTAGGTTAGTTAAAAAAGTAAATTCCAGTTGAAATAGAATTTACTAGTTTAAAAGAAAAGTCCATTAAATGAATGGAT
>CAKPJM010000010.1 GCA_934162625.1 uncultured Clostridia bacterium | reverse complement strand
TTTAGGCTTTGGTGGTGCACTAACTGGTTCTTCTTGCTATAATTTATCTATTTGCAATGAACAAATTTCTAACCAAATTTTGAATGAATATTTTTTAGAGAGCAATATGAATTACAATTTTTGTAGATTAAGTATAGCAAGTTCTGATTTTAGTTTAAATAGTTATTCATATTCAAACAAAACTGATCTTTCTGACTTTTCTATTTCAGAAGATATGAAATATGTTGTTCCAATTATTAAAATGGCTCAAAAGCGAAATAAGAGTTTAAAGTTTTTGGCTTCTCCTTGGAGTCCACCTGCATTTATGAAGAATAATAAATCTTTATTAAATGGAGGTACTCTTCTTCCCGATTTTAAGAAACTATATGCAATTTATTTAGTTAAGTTTATTGAAGCTTATCAAAAAGAAAATATCAATATAGATTATATGACAATTCAGAATGAGCCAAATGCTGTACAAACTTGGGAATCATGTATATATAATCCTAAACAAGAAATGGATTTACTAGTTAATTATATATATCCAGAACTAAAAAAACATAATATAAATACTAAACTATTAATTTGGGATCATAATAAAGATAAAATATTAGATAGAGTATTAAATTCATTTAAATTTGATGGCTCTTTTGAAAAAGTATCTGGTATAGCCTTTCATTGGTATACTGGTGACCATTTCGAAAACATAGAATTGCTTAGAAAAATGTTTCCTAATAAACTCCTAATTCATACAGAAGGCTGTACACGGCTACTCTGCTTTTAATAAAAAAGAGGAAGTAAAAAATGCAGAAATATATGCTCACGATATTTTAGGAGACTTAAATGCCGGTGTAAATGCTTTTATAGATTGGAATTTACTCTTAGATCATAAGGGTGGACCAAATCACAAAAACAATTTTTGTAACAGCCCTATAATGTTAACCAAAAACAAATCTTCATATATTAAAAATTTATCTTTTTATTATATAGAACATTTTAGTAAATTTATAAAACCTGGAGCTAAAAAGATTGCTTTTAGTAAATTTTCCGATAAAATTGAAGTTACAGCATTTAAAAATCCTGATAATAGTGTTATTATAGTATTGTTAAATAGAAATAATTCTAATATAGAATATAATCTTAAAATAAATGAAAAAATATTCCACGATAATTTAGATGCTCATGCAATTGTAACTTTTCAAATTTCAAATAATTAAAACTTACAAAGGAGGCAAATAATGATAGATAGAGAAATGAATCCAGACTTTTTAAATTCATTTTTAGATTATAATATTACAATACTTAATAAATCCCCTAACAGTATAAAAGAATATAATTATGACCTTATGAATTTCTTAAAATATATAAAAATACATTTTAAATTAACTACTGAAAAAGACTGGACTAAAATTATTATAAACGATATAGTCCTTGATACAATTAAGAAAATAAAACTAGAAGATATACATAGCTATATTTCTTATATGGCAACAGAGCTTAAAAGTAGTCCAGCAACACGTGCCAGAAAAATTTCTTCTATAAGAATTTTCTTTAACTATTTATGCAATAAAGCGAAACTAATAGATACAAATCCTGCACAAAATTTAGAAACTCCTAAGCTTGGTAAAAGAATCCCTAAATATTTATCATTAGATGAAAGTAAAAAATTACTAGAAGTAACTAATGACACTGAAGCAAGAAACAATGAAAGGGACTACGCAATTATTACTTTATTCTTAAATTGTGGTATGCGTTTATCTGAACTTGTAGATATTGATATACCAGATATAAATTTTAGTGATTGTAAACTAAATGTTGTTGGAAAAGGAAATAAAGAAAGGACTATTTATTTAAATAATGCATGTATGGATGCAATTAATAAATACCTAGTTTCTAGACCAAAAGAAGGTATTAAATACAATTCAAAAAATGCTTTGTTTTTAAGTGAAAGACGTGAAAGAATTAGTAATAGAACTGTTCAAGCAATCGTAAAAAAAGAACTGCTAAAAGCAGGATTAGATATTAACAAATATTCCACACATAAATTAAGACACACAGCAGCTACACTAATGTATCAATATGGTAATGTAGATATACGTGCTTTGCAAGAACTTTTAGGACATGAAAGTATTTCTACAACAGAAATATATACTCATGTAGATAATAGCCAAGTTAGAAATGCAGTAGAAAATAACCCTTTAGCTAATTTTAAAAATTAATATTGAACAAAGCAACTTTAGTCGCCCTTTGTTCTCGCCGATTTGAGTTTCCGAATAAAATGAGGAAATCTCAAAGGCATTTTGCTAAGTATACCTTTTTTCCTATACAAATAAGAAAAAGAGGCAGTAAAAACTGCCTCAAATTTGTTTATTGCTTAAAAGTCATATAGTTATTAATCATCTTAAGCTTGACTTTATTTTGTTAAACAATACTTAATGGTGAACCTTACGCTCCATTCATCATTTTGCTTTTTTTCATCTCGGATAATTTCTAACAACGAAGCCCCTTTTGGAATATTTTCCATAATTACTTTTCTCGTTTTTTCGTCAATGATTTCAAGCAAATTTGAACAAGCTACCTCTTTCCGAGTTATTGTAAGAAATCCTGTGAGTGCGTGTACTTCAGTACAGTAAGCATTAGCCATGTTGTAGCTCCTTTCATAGTAAAAATAAAGTCATTTTTTGTCAAACACGTTGACATAATTATTATACACTATAAGCTCTAAAAAAACAAGCATTATATAATAGGTATTTTTAATTTTTGATTAATTGTTAAATTACTGCTGACTAGGCTGTTTTCTTTTATAATATCATTTATTATATATCTAACATCTTTATTCTTATAATATCCATTTAAGTTTGATTCTGAGCTTGCAATATTCCATAGAGTATCTCCACTAGAAACACATATTGTTTTATATTGTTTTTCACCATGCGAATATGTAGATTTTGAAATTAGTAAAGATAATCCTATGATTACTAATAAAATTATTATTATACTTCTTATAAATTTTTTTAAATTAACTATTTTCATATTTTTCTCCTATCTTTTCATTTGCTTTGCGAACATTTATTTGTTAGTATGGTTTCATTATAAACATATGTTCGCGTATTGTCAATAGTTTTTTTGAAAAAAATGAATAAATTATGATTTGTAAAATGGATGTGTGAGGTGGGAAGTTGGATTCGTAAGGGCGTATTGCATACGCCCAAAAACGAATTTATTGTACATGTTATAGGGATCGCCGCCCTCGGTGGCCCGAGGTATCATAGAAATTGCCATAAATGTAGGGGCAGGTCCTGTGTCTGCTCGAAACAAATTAATATTGGAGTAATTTCTTAGAATGTGGACGATTAAAATCGCGCCTACAATTTTTGCAATAAATTTTGCATTTCGGGTGAATTCAGGACGGTCCCCAAAATCCCCAGGTTTGGTGATTGTGATGGACAGTCCCTAGAATTCACCCTCACTCAAATTACAATTTGTCTGTATTGCTTTAATTGTTTCATTATGATAAAATATAAAATATGTTTGTTAAAAAAGGAGAATTAATATGAAGAGCAAAGAAACTATTGTTATTTTAGACTTTTATAGTCAATTTAATCAATTAATAGCAAGACGTGTTAGGGAGTGTAATGTTTATTCAGAAGTATTACCATATGACACTCCTATTGAAAAAATAAAGCAAATTAATCCAAAAGGTATAATATTTACTGGAGGTCCTGCAAGCGTTTACGAAGAAGATTCGCCTGCATGCGACAAGGAAATTTTTAATCTTGGCATTCCAATTCTAGGAATTTGCTATGGAATGCAATTTATGAGTCACAACTTAGGTGGTAAAGTTGAAAGAGGAACTAAAAAAGAATATGGAGAAATTGAAGTTAATTTAGATACCTCTTCCCCACTTTTTGAAGGTTTTGACAATAAAAATATTTGCTTAATGAGCCACACAGATTTAGTAAAAGAAATTCCTACAGGTTTCAAAGTTATTGCAACTACAGATAACTGCCCTACTGCAGCAATTGAAAATAAGGACTTGAATTTTTATGGAATTCAATTTCATGCTGAAGTAAATAATACTGTAAATGGTGTAAGAATAATTAGAAACTTCTTATATAATATTTGCAAATGCTCTGGAGATTGGGTAATGTCTTCTTTTGTAGAAGAATCTATTAAATCTTTAAGAGAAAAAATCGGAGATAAAAAAGTATTACTTGCTTTATCTGGTGGAGTTGACTCTTCTGTTGCAGCAGTTCTATTACATAAAGCTATTGGGAAACAACTTACATGTATATTTGTTGATCATGGTCTACTTCGTAAAAATGAAGGTGATGAAGTTGAACAAATATTCAGAAATCAATTTGATATAAATCTTATTAGGGTAAATGCAGAAGAAAGATTTTTATCTAAACTTGCTGGTGTTTCTGAGCCTGAAAAGAAAAGAAAAATAATTGGTGAAGAATTTATAAGAGTTTTTGAAGAAGAAGCTAAAAAAATTGGTAAAGTAGACTTTCTAGTTCAAGGTACTATCTACCCTGATGTTATAGAAAGTGGTAAAGGAAAAGCTGCTGTTATAAAAAGTCATCACAATGTTGGCGGGCTTCCAGACTATGTTGATTTTAAAGAAATTATAGAACCATTAAGAGACTTATTTAAAGACGAAGTTAGAAAAACTGGCTTAGAACTTGGAATACCAGAAAAACTAGTATTTAGACAACCATTCCCTGGTCCTGGACTTGCAATTAGAATTATTGGAGATATAACAAAAGAAAAACTAGAAATCTTAAAAGATGCAGACTATATCTTTAGAGAAGAAGTTGCAAATGCTGGATTAGATAAAGAGTTAAATCAATATTTTGCAGTTTTAACAAACCTAAAATCTGTTGGAGTTATGGGAGACTATAGAACATATGATTATACTTTAGCTTTAAGAAGTGTTTGTACAACAGATTTTATGACAGCTACTTGGAGCAGAATTTCATACGACATATTAGAAAAGGTATCTTCTAGAATTGTAAATGAAGTAAAGCATATAAATAGAGTTGTATACGATATAACTTCTAAACCACCTGCAACAATTGAATGGGAATAGAGAAAACAAAAAAATCTAGCAAAATAATAATTGCTAGATTTTTGTTTTTATTAAATAATTATGTTCATTTTTTTGATTCAAAATGTAAACGACTCTTAATTTTGCAAATTAATGTTGTCTTTCGTTTGAGATTTCTGGATTTTTTGTTGCATTTTCTTCTATTGGTTCATGGCGTCCAGTTGAAAGATTAAATCCTTGCAATTCTCCGTTTCCACAGTCTAAATATATCATCGGTTTGCTCGGATCATTTCCTAAGTACTGAACATTTGCTTCTCTTTGTCTTGTGTGCCCAACTACTACAATATTTCCTTTTGGCCAAGATATTATTGAATAATGTGTATCACTATCATTTTCTCTATACCACATACAATTATTAAATTTATTCAAGATTTCTATATTTTCTTCTTTTCCATATAATTCAAGTTCTAATTCAAGTTCTAAAGCTTTTCTTAAATTAAAGTCTGGATATTGTTTATATAATTCTTCATCAAACATTGCATGGCTTAAGGCATATGTTATTCCATTTTGTTGAACTTTTTTCTGTATAGGGCGATTTCCTAACCATTCTATTAATTCGTCTCTAGAAATTCTATGACTAATTCTTCCATTCCTTAGTTCATTTTCCATTATAGCATTGTAATTATTATCTTCAAAATTTGCTAATGTTATCTTTCCTCCATTCGCTGTCCAAGTTTCTTTAGCATATATATGAGTATCTGTATTTTCAAATTGACTTCCCTTAGTTGCTAAATAATTATATGCAAACACATCATGATTTCCTGGCAAATATTCAACTATCCCTTTATCAGATAGTTCTTTTATCTGTAATAATATCTCTACTCCAAATTGTCCTCTGTCCATTGCGTCGCCTTCTATTATAAGTCTTCTTTTTGGATTTTTTATCAATGTTTCTTTTATCATTTCCCATTTTTGTAAGTTGCCATGTAGATCACTTACAACAACAATCTCATCCTTATACTCTGTGGTTAGATTTCCGAATAAATTCATTTCGGCTCTTCTCATTATTAGCATATTTTTCATTAACTCTTGTAGAATTTTGAGGTTCTTGTATACCGCTAGTGTTGCTATTATCATTTTTGCTATTGCTATTTCCATTAAAAAGCTGTTTTATTTTTGTTTTCAGTTTATTAAACCAATTATTAACCCCCGTTTGCTTTACTGGAAGATTTTCCGGATTGCTATTTCCAAAAGTATAGTTTTTAGCAAATGCACTGGCTACCTTTGCACTTCTTTCATTTTCGTTTTTCTCTTTTCTTGCATTTTCTTTTGCATTTTCCAACCATTTAAAATATTTACTTGCTTCACCATTTAAAACATTTTCTTTATTTTTTGCTGATATAAATGCTGTAGCAACAATGTTGAATCTTTTTTCTAGATTTAGGTCATTGTTCCCTTTGTTTTTAATTATTTCGTTTTGAATTTTATCTATCATATTTGATATCTGTAATATAATATTTTCATCTGTAAGGAAATGATTATTATCTAAATGGTTTATCATTAACAGATCAATTTCATCTAACATCCTTTTAATATCTTCTGTGTTCATATACCAAACTCTCCTTAATTTATGATTTATATGAATGATCTATCTCTTTTAGTGTTACATCATGTGCTCCACCTTCTGAAATACTAACTTCTGAAACCATTGTTAGTCTTGCTTTTTCATGCAATTCTGGTATTGTTATTGCTCCACAGTTACACATTGTTGATTTTATCTTTGCAACTGTTATCTCTAAATTATCTTTTAGTGATCCTGCATATGGTATATATGAATCTACGCCTTCTTCAAAAGCAAGTTTATTTTTTGCTTCTCCGCCTAAATCGTATCTTTGCCAATTTCTTGCCCTGTTTGATCCTTCTCCCCAATATTCTTTTACATAGTTATTTCCTAATTTAACAACTCTTGTTGGACTCTCATCAAATCTAGCAAAATATCTTCCCATCATTACATAATCTGCCCCCATTGCTAAAGCAAGAGTAATATGATGATCATATACTATTCCACCATCTGAACATACTGGAATATATATACCCGTTTCTTCAAAATATTTGTTTCTTTCATCTACAACTTCCATTAAGGCACTTGCTTGTCCGCGACCAATTCCTTTTGTTTCACGAGTTATACAAATTGATCCTCCACCTACTCCAACTTTTATAAAGTCTGCACCAGCGTCTGCTAAATATCTAAACCCTTCTCTGTCTACAACATTTCCTGCCCCTATTTTTAGGTCATCTCCATATTTTTCTCTTACAAAATCTATAGTATTTTTTTGCCATACTGAATATCCATCAGAAGAATCCATGCAAATAATATCTACTCCCGCTTTAACTAATGCAGGTATTCTTTCTTCGTAATCTCTAGTATTTATACCTGCTCCAACAATGTATCTTTTATTTTCATCTAATAAAGAATTTGGATTATTTTTTCTGTCTTCGTAATCTTTTCTAAATACTAAATATTTTAAGTTTCCTTCTTCTGTTAATATTGGTAAGCAATTTATTTTCTTATCCCATATTATATCATTTGCTTCTGATAATGTTATTCCTTTTTTTGCCCATACAACATCTTCTTTTTTAGTCATAAAATTGTCTATTGGTTCATTTTGATTATCTCTTGACAGTCTATAATCTTTATTTGTTACAATTCCTAGAAATTTTCCTGAGGAAGTTCCATCGTCTGTAATTATTACAGTTGAATGTCCTGTTTTTTCAACTAGCTCTAAAACTTCTTTTAGAGTAGTTCCTGATTTTACATTTGAATCACTAATTACAAAACCTGCTTTATGTTTTTTTACATGGTAAACCATTTCTGCTTGTGATTCTATTGATTGAGAACCATATATAAAAGCAAGTCCACCTTCACGAGCTAATGCAATCCCCATTTTTTCTCCTGATACAGATTGCATTATTGCAGAAACCATAGGTACATTTGCATAGAATTTGGCTTCTTCACCTTTTTTAAATTTTACTAGAGGTGTACGCAAAGATACATTTGCAGGGATGCATCTTTCGTCTGTTAAGTTTGGTAACAATAAAAACTCGTTAAAAGTTCTTGATATATCTGGTAATATTCTTGACATATTTTTCTCCTTCTTTTTTAATTATTAATATTATGTAATAAAAGAGATTAAGTTCATCACTTAATCTAATATTTTAAAAGTTTGGGATGCCTAAATTGCATCCCCACTCTCTATACCTTATCTATGCTCTTGGGTGAGCTTTTTTATATATATTTTTTATGCTTTCGTCTTGGAATTGCATGTATATCTGTGTAGAAGATATATCAGAATGTCCAAGCATTGCTTGAATAGCTTTTAAATCAGCACCATTTTGTAATAAATGTGTTGCAAACGAATGTCTTAATACGTGTGGTGTAATATCTTTTGTTATATGAGCTTGCTCTTTATAATATTTTATGATTTTCCAGAAGCCTTGTCTTGTTAATCTTCTTCCATTTATATTCACAAACAAAGCTTTTTCCTTTTCAGATTTTATCATCACTGGTCTTGCTTCATATATATATTCCTTAAGAGCTTTTAAAGACATATTTCCTAAAGGAATATTCCTTTGTTTATTTCCATTTTTACAAGTTACAGTTCCTGTTTCTAAATTAACATCTTCAACATTAAGAGATATTATTTCAGTAACTCTCATTCCAGTAGCATATGCAAATTCTAGCATAGCTTTATCACGTGTTCCTTTTAGGTCTACATCTTTTGGTTGATCTAACAATAAAGAAACCTCTTGAGATGTTAAAATGCTTGGAACTCTTTTTTCTATTTTTGGAGATTGAACTCCTTCTGTTGGATCAGATTTTATTTTATCATTTCTTAATTCATATTGATAAAATAATCTAATAGATGCTAGACTTCTAGATATTGTAGAAGCTTTTCTATTAATATCACGCAAATACTGTAAATATGTTTTTATATCTTCTGTTTTAACCTTAGAATAATTTATATCATTTGATTCAACATACTTTTTATATTGAAGAATATCTCTTCTGTATGATTGTAATGTATTGTCAGTTAATTTTCTATCATTTTCAATAAACTCCAAAAAACTAGCAATTTGTTTATCCATTATAATAGCTCCTTTATTATTAAATTTTATGATTATTTATTATGTATATATTTATATCAGATTAAAGAACAAATGTAAATACATTTTTATAATTATTTATATTTTATTTTGTTCCAAATATTCTGTCTCCTGCATCTCCAAGTCCTGGCACTATATAGGCATGTTCATTTAATTTTTCATCTATTGCTGTGCAATAAATTTGTACATCTGGATGTTTTTCTTGCATTGCTTTTATTCCTTCTGGGGCAGCAATTATGCATAAAAATTTTATATTCTTAACGCCTTTTTCTTTTAATAATTCTATTGCATCTATTCCTGATCCACCTGTTGCAAGCATTGGATCTAATATTAAAACTTCTCTTTCTGCAATATCTTTTGGTACTTTAAAGAAATATACATTTGGTTTAAAAGTTTCTTCATCTCTATACATTCCAATATGTCCTATTTTAGCATTTGGTACTACTTGAATTATACCATCTAGCATACCTGTTCCAGCTCTTAAAATAGGAACAAATGCATAATTATCTTCATTAATCTTTCTTGTTTTCATTTTTTGAATTGGAGTTTCTATTTCCACTTCTTCCATTTTTGCATCTTTCATTGCTTCATAACAAAGCATTGTAGCAAGCTCTGATACTATCTCTCTAAATTCTTTTGTTCCTGTTTTTTTATCCCTTAAAATTGCTAATTTGTGTTCAACTAATGGGTGTTTTAATTCGATTACTTCCATAATCACTGCCTCCTTAAAATATTTTATTTTCGATTACATACGTTCTGGCATTTCCATTCCTAACAATTCTGCTCCTGTTTTTAACACTGTTCCAACAGCATATGTCAAGAATAATCTAGCATCTTGAACGTCTTTATCTTCTGTAATTATTCTATGTTCATTATAATATGTGCTAAAGCTTTGACTTAAATCTATTAAGTATCTAGCTAAAATTGATGGCTCATTTTTTTCTGCAGCATTTTTTACAACATCATTAAATTGATATATAAGTTTCAATGTGTCTAATGCTTCTTTTTCAGTTATTTTTGAAAAGTCTATTTCTTCTATTTTTGGCATATATCCTGCTTTATTTAGTAAGCTTCTTGTTCTTACATAAATATACTGAATATATGGTCCTGTTTCTCCTTGGAAGTTAAGAAGCATATCCCAATCAAATATTTCATCTTTAATTCTACTATTAGACAAATCATTAAATATAATTGCTCCTACTCCGACCTTTCTTGCTACTTCTTCTTTATTTTCTAATTTTGGATTTTTCTCATTTATTATATCTTTTACTTTATCTATTGCTTCATTTAAAATATCTTCTAGGAATACTGAGTTTCCTTTTCTTGAGCCTATCTTTTCTCCGTCTTTATCTACTACCAGTCCGAAAGGAACGTGTACACAGTTTTTAGCATAATTCTCATATCCCATTAATTCAAATACTTTAAATACTTGTTTAAAATGTAATGATTGTTCATTTCCTACAACATAAATTGCTTTATCAAAATTATATGTATTCATTCTATCTTTTAGAGATGCTAAATCTCTTGTTGCATATATTGTAGTTCCAGCAGATGTAATTATTATACATGGAGGCATATTGTATTTTTCTAAATCTACAACTTGCGCTCCTTGAGATTCTTTTAATAATCCTTTTTCTTTTAATTCTGCTACAACCGATTCCATTTTGTCGTTGTAATATGCTTCTCCATTGTATGAATCGAATTTTGAATTTAGTAATTTATATGTTTTTTCGTAATTTTCTAAACTTATCTTTCTAATATGTTCCCATAATTTATATGTTTCTTGGTCTCCATCTTCTAATTTTCTAAATTCAGCTCTAGCTAAGTCTGTAAGTTCTGGATTTTCCTTTTCTTCTTTGTTGAAACGTATATATGTTTTTAATATGCTTGACATTTCATCATTTTCGAAGTCATATTCATCTTTCCAAAGTTTAATTCCTGCCATAACTTTTCCGAATTGAAGACCCCAGTCTCCCAAGAAATTAATTCCTACACTATTGTATCCTAAGAAATTGTATATTTTGTATAGAGCTCCCCCTATTACGGTTGAACGTAGATGGCCAATATGGAATGGTTTTGCAATATTTGGTGCTGAATAATCTATTACAACATTTTTTCCTTCTCCTAATGTTGATGAACCATATTTTTCTTTATTTTTTGCAACAGCTTCTAGCACTTCTTTTACTAATGTTTGTTTATTTATGTATATATTTAAATATCCACCCACAACTTCAATTTTTTCTATTACATTTTCATCTATTTTTATATTATCTTTTATTTCGTTTGCAATCATTGGTGGTGCTTTTCTTAATTCTTTTGCAAGCTTAAAACATGGAAAAGCATAATCTCCCAAATCTGAATTTGGTGGAATTTCTATGTAATTTTCTAATTCTTTACTGTCTAAATTTGTTACTTCTGCAATTTCTTTTGCAATTTCTTTTTTAAAATTTACCATTCTATTTTCTCTCTTTCTAGTCTCCTAAACAAATATCTAGGTCTCTTGCTACTCTTACTAAATCATCATCCATTGTTACTCTTTTTATATTTGTGCTTTCTGTTCCTCCTGAGCGTGCACCTATTTCTTTATTGTTTCCTACAACTTCTTCTAGTGTTACATATCCTAATTTTCCATTTTGCAATGTTACTAATACATTAAATTTACCAGCTAATGCAAGCTCCATTGCTTTACTTCCATATTTTGTAGATAAGACTCTATCAAATGCTGTTGGGGTTCCTCCTCTTTGAACATATCCAAGTACTGTATTTCTAGATACCATTCCTGTTAATTGTTCTAGGTCTCTTGCAAGTTTTTCTCCAATTCCTCCAAGTCTTATGTTGTCCAATCCAGCACCATCATGTAAAGTCTGTTTTATTGTCATTTCTCCATCTTTTGGTCTTGCTCCTTCTGACACTACTATTATACTGAATTTTTTTCCTTCTTCTTTTCTTCTATTTATTTTTTCTACAATTTTTTCTATATCATATGGTATTTCTGGAATTATTGCAGCATCTGCTCCTCCTGCTATTGCTGATTCTAATGCTATCCAACCTGCATACCTTCCCATTACTTCTAATGTCATTATTCTGTGATGAGACTCTGCCGTTGAGTGCAATCTATCTAGTGCCTCTGTTGCAACTGATACAGCTGTATTGTATCCGAATGTTATTTCTGAATGTGCTACATCATTGTCTATTGTTTTAGGAACTCCTATTACGTTTAATCCTCTTAAAGAAAAATCTCTTGCAGATTTTTGTGTTCCATCTCCTCCTACTGTAAATATACAATCAAATCCCGCTTCTTTAACATTTTCTACTGCTTTATATGACATATCCTTATACACTGTTTGTCCATTTTCTTCTACTGGATAATTAAATAAGTTTGTGCTATTTGATGATCCTATAATTGTTCCCCCTCTATGAAGTAAACCTGATGCACTTCCATTTGATTCTAATTTAATATAATTATTTTCTAACATTCCTTTATAGCCTTCTATATAGCCATAGCATTCTACTCCATGAGTTTCTGCTGTTTTTACTATTGCACGTATTACTGCATTTAATCCTGGACAATCTCCACCATTTGTTATTATTGCTACTTTTTTAACCATTTAAAATTCACCTCAAAAAACATTATAAAATTTCTCTGTATATTATATCAATAAAAAAAATATTTACAAGCTATTTGTAAATATTTTCTATGCTTTTTTATTACCTATATGAAAACCTGGATATAATAGCATAACTTCAAATATATTTCTCGCTGCCGGATCCTTTTGCATTATATTTTTTGCATCTAAATACAGCTGTTTCATATAAAATCACCTAACATATAATATACAAATTTTAATTTGTATATTATATGCGTTAATTTTATTTATTGCTAATATGTATTATCTCTGCACCTACATTTAATTCTCTTGCAACTATATTCTGTATTTGCGCTACTTCTTCTTGTTTTAGTTCTTCTGCTTTTATTACAACACTAACACTTCCTTCGTTTACAAATATAACAGCATCTTTAAATCCTTTTGCAAGTATTAAATTTTCTGCTATCATTATTGCATTTTTAGTATTATTTATACTATTAATTTTTGTAATAGCATCTGTTTTGGCTTCAGCAGTTGCATTTGCGTTGTTATATATTTCTTGATATGTTTCCAAAAGTTCAGAATACATATTATTCCTTTCTAGTTTAGAAGTGGTAAAATAATAATCCTCTGAATTTTCTTGAGGAGTTGCTTTTGTCTCCACTTCTGCAGTATTTGTTTCTACAACATTATTTTCTTGCTTATCACAGCTTTCTTCAGTTACATTACTATTTTCTACTAGTTTATTTTCTTCTTGTACATTCTCTTCATGAGGGATTGTACTTACAAATTCTGCGTCTCCTATTGTAGCATCGCTCCTATCTGCTATTGTGCTTGTAGCAACATTTTCTTGATTAGTAGTAAAATTTAAATATCCTGCTGTTATTAGCATTAGTGAAACTACTAATATTATTAATTGATTTCTTTTTAAAACTTTCATAAATCTTCTCCTTATGTTAGGGTTCAATGATTCACCCATATTTTTTTAAACTGACATTTCAAAAACCTGTATTCTATATGTAGATAAACCTGTAGCAGCTGATACTGCTTGGATTATGTTTGTTTTTACATTAATGTTACCCGCTCCTTCTGCAGTAATTACTGCTCCTTCTATTTTTGGCATAATAACCTTTTGCGTTATTGGAACTTTCTCTCCATTTTTTTCTTCATATATAATTTCTTTATCTGTATCTGTTTGTGATATTTTTCTAGTTCCTCCATTTGTGTCAGTTTCCTCTGTATTATTAGATGTATTTTTTTCGTTATACATAGCAACTACTTCGCTAGTTTCTGAGTATGTAACTAATACTTGTACTTTTCCAACACCTGCCATTTTAGATAGTATGTCCTCTAAGCTTTGCTCTAAATTATATTCATTAAATTCTTTATTATTACTATTAATTTTACTATCTAAATTTTCAGCTAATTGCTTATACGAAGTTTCGTTGCTTTCTTGGCTCTTCGTTTCTTCTTTTTTATCTCCCCAAATAGTGTTTATTGCAATAATAGTTATAATTAATAGAATTAAAAATACTACTAAATTTTCTATATTTCTTTTATTGTTTCCTTCTGTCTTTTTTAACATTATACTTTTAAAACTCTCAATTTTATCTTTAATCATAAGTAACCTCCAAATCACTCATTTATATGTATTCTTTCTTCTTCTATTGAGTACATATTATTTAAATATTCTTTTATTGATTTAATTTCACTATCTGTTAACTCTTTTTCTGTTTTTAAATTTTCTGTTTTGTTGTTTTTTATATTAACATTTATTTCTTCTATTCTATTTACTCCTTTTATAGTATTTTGTTCTTTACTAGCTTTTTGCAGTTTTAAAACTATAGAATTTATTTGTCCATAAGCCTCTTCGTTTTGTGTTTCTATATATATATTGAAATCTAATATAGTGTATCCCTTTTCTTCTATTTTCTCTTTTATCTTTTCTTTTAAATTATTTTTATATGTATTTTCTATATAAGTATTAGTCTCTATAGAATTTGTTACTTTACTATCGTACATAGAAACCTCTTTACTAGTCTTAGCAATTATAGAATCAAAATTAAGTTTATTGTTTGAAATTTTTGTTATTAATGGATAGATTATTGTAAATAATATGTAGAGTCCTATAACGGTTTTGACATATTTTTTATTATTTCCTTCTGGTATTATTATTTCAATTATTGTTGCAATAATTACAGCTAGTATTATTCCCTGTGCCCATGAATTTATAAATTTTATCAAGAACTTCACCTACCTATACATCATTCCATTATTAGTTATTTTAATACACATTGCTAATCCTATAATTAATAAAACTGCTACAAAAAACATTACTCCTAAAAGAACTTTAAATGTACTTCCCATTTGTTCTAACAAAGAAACAACTTTTTTATCTGCTAGTGGCTCGCATATTGCAGAAGTAAAATAATATGTAATTGTAAATAAGGACAACTTTATTATTGGCACAGCACATATTCCAATTATTACAAATATTCCAACAATACCTATAGAATTTTTTAAAAGTGAAGTTGCTCCAAGAACTGTATCTACAGAATCGCCTAATGCTTTTCCAACTACTGGCACAAATGTGGAAGTTGCTGTTTTTATCCCTTTAGCAGTAAGTCCATCAACATTGCTTGTAAGGCTTCCTTCTAAAGATAAAATGCTAACAAAAATTGTTATTACCAAGCCTAAAATCCATGTAATTCCAGACTTAAAGAAATCTGACAATTTCCCTATTTGTATTTTATCTGATAAATTGGCTATTATTCCTAAAGCTGTTGCAATAAAAACGATTGGCAATATGAATAATGTTATTGTGTTTGCTATAAATACAACTGAAAAAATTATTAATGGTTGAATCAAAGTTACTGAAGCAACATTTCCGAGAAGCGGACATTAAAGCAAGCAATATTGGAACTAAGCAATTTATAAATCCGACTAAGTTAGAAATTGTATCTTTTATAATATTTACTATTTCAGAAAAATTAACCATTACAATTGTAACTATAAGTATATATTCAATATAATAGGCAATTTGTCCAATTCCTTTATTCTCCAAATTGTCACTAAAGCTTTTTAATATACTATGTACTACTACTACAAGTAAAATACTGCCCAATAATGAAATTACATTTTTTAGTTCTTCTCCAAATAATGAAAAAATTGTGTTTAAAATTCCTTTGTTATCAACTTGTCCTTTTATTGCAGATGATAAGAAATCATTCAAGTTCATGTCTGGGAAAACTTCTTTTGTATATTTTTCTCCTTCTTTTACAAAGGAGGAAATGTTTAATGCTTCCATTTGGGAAGTTACAATTTCATCTGTTGCATAAGTTATATAGTTGATAAAAGAAAATATTAAAATAAAAAAAATTACTAATATTTTTTTAATCATTTGTTCTCCTCTTTGAGTATGTCAATCACATTAGGTAATTTGGAATTTGTTTAATTGATGTGAGAAGTGTGATGTGGGAGGTGTGATTTTTTGCAAATGTTGTAATTGTTCTGCTGAATTTGTTTCAGGGATGTAGGGGCGGGCCCTGTGTCCGCCCGAAAACGCATTTACGATTCAGGACAGTCCCCTTTTGTCCGTTAACAAAAGAGGGACAGTCCCTAGAATCGTTTGCACAAATTCCAATTTATCTGATTGATTTTACGGCAATATATTTATTACTAACTCCAGAAGTGCTGTTATTATTGGTATTGAAATACTAATTATTATAATTTTGCCACCTAAATCTATTTTACTTGCAATAGCTGTTTCTCCTGAATCTTTGCATATACTTACTGCGAATTCTGTAAGTATGGCTATTCCTGTTATTTTTAAAAGAATTTTTAAGAATTGACTGCCTGTCCCCATTTTGCTAGTCAAATTAGAAAGCAGGTTTATTATTGCTTGTATTTTTCCTATTACCATAAATAAGATAATTGCACCAGCAATTATCGAGACATAAACCGTAAATTCTGGCTTATACTGTTTTAAAATAATAATTATTATTAGTGCTAATAATCCCACTCCTATTATTTTTACAATATCCAATATTACCTTGTCCCTTCTTTTTATAATCCAAACATTGTCCTAACAGTATTAAACAATGTACTTATTTCTTTAATAACCATCGTAAGAACAATTACTAAACCTGCTAAAGTTGTCATCATTGCTTGATCTTCTCTTCCAGCTCTTACTAGAACTTGATGTAGCACAGCAACTAGTATTCCTATTGCAGCTATTTTAAATAACAAATCAATATTCATATTCTTAAACTTCTCCTTTACATTACTATTATAACTATTACCATTCCTATTATTGCACCTAGAGTTCTATACATTTTTTCATTTTTATTTTTTTCTTGCTCAGCTTTTCTTATTTGTTCATTTAAAAAATCTTCTGTCATTTCAATTTGATTAAGCTGTCCTTGTAAGTCTGTCTTTCCTAATAATTTACTTAAGTTTTCTAAAACATTTCTGTCTTCTTGGTTAATACTTAGTTCTTCCATTTTTAAAGCTATATTCCACGCCTCTCCCGCAGCTAAAACATTCATTTTATTTGCAGCCTGGCTAAAAACATTTCCTATATTGGAATTTACATTTTCAGATATTTGCATAAAAATATCTGGTATTGGTTCGTATGTATAACGTATTTTTGTCTTAAAAATGTTTAATGCATTTTTGAATTCTTTAAGTTCATTTACTCTGTTCGTATATTTCTTTGATATTAAAATGCCAATCAGAGAACATGATAAAAAAATAAATGTATAAATAACAATCTTAATTTCTAACATAAGCTTCACTCCATAACAATATATTCTGTTGTTTTTCTGTTCAGTGCATATACCTTTTCTATTTCAGCTTTTCTTTGTTTGTCGGATAAAAATATTATTCTTTCAAAAGCGTGTAATTTCAATAGTGCTTTTAAAGTTGGATTTATAGATATTTCATCCAAACTCCCTCCATGTGCTGTAAATATCCCCTTTACTCCAGAACAAATAGCATAATTTATTGATTCTATTTCGTTTTCATTTCCTATTTCATCTGCAGATATTACCTTAGGAGACATAGACCTTATAAGCATTCTCATTCCTATTGCTTTAGGTATATTATCAAGTACATCTGTCCTTATTCCTACGTCATTTTGAGGAATTCCCTTATACATTGCTGCAATTTCTCCTCTTTCATCAACTAATCCAACATTTATTCCTTTGAATTCTAACTTTTCTATACCTGTACTTATTTTTCTAATTAAATCTCTAAGAATTGTGGTCTTTCCGTACTCCCGGTGGTGAAACAATTAGTGTTGTATATATATTATTTTTTTCTAAATCCAAAACATATTTTAATAATTTGTTGCTAGCTCCTTTTATTTCTTTCGCAACTCTAAAATTTAAACTAGATATGTAATTTATATTTGAAACTTTATTATTTTCAATTACACAATTTCCTGTTATTCCTATTCTATGTCCTCCTCTTACAGTTATAAATCCTTCACATATTTGATTTTGATAAGAATAAATAGAATTATCGCATACATATTGAATTGTTCTTAAAATGGATTCCTGAGATACATTTTTTTGTAAAATTTTTTCAAACTTATTAAATTTTAATTGTATAGGCCTGTCCACTCTTAACCTTATTTCTTCTATTGCTTTATTTTTTTCTTCTTCATCTTGCATAAAATATTCATTTATAATTTGGGAAATTTCATCTGGAAAATATTTAATTATATTAGAATTTAGCATATATACTCCTTATATAATACTTGTCCTTAAATATATATATGCTGTTTAAAAAAATTTAGAACTAAAAATTGTAATTTGGACGAATTGGGACAGACCCCTTTTGTTTGATTTCAAACAAAAGGGGTCTGTCCCAATTCGTCCTTGCTATAAATGTAGGGGAAACCCCTGTGTCTGCCCGAAATAAATTATTATTAGGGTAATTTCTTTTGGAGCGAGCTACTAAAAGTCTCTTTGTCCTTACATGTATTATTCAACATATTTGTTTAAATCTTCAAATCCCCCTGATAATTGTTGTTCTTCTTCTCGTGCTTCTGACACTCGGTCTGTTGCAGTTGCTTTTTTGGCAGTCTCAAATAGTCCTCCATTTAACGAAACACTAATGGATACTCCTACTAATATTAGCATTATTATCATTGTACTAATTAGAGTTATTCCTCTGACTTCAGAAAACTTTGATTTTTTCATTTTTTTCGTCCTTTCTTTTATTTTATAAAAATATATTATCATATTAAATTTTATTTTTCAAACTATATTTCTATTTTTATTAAATCTCCATCTTTTAAATTGTATTTTTCTCTAAAGTTAATACTAGAAACAATTTCTATAACATCTCGTTTATAGTCTCCTGTGTCAGCTGTGTTTTTTTCTGATCTAACTATATATGCTTTTTGTTCTAACAATGCACATTCTTGTATTTGTACATCGTATTTTCCGCCATATTTCTCAGCTTTTATCGTATATGTTGGTTTTAAGTCATATGGTTTATTCAATTTAATATTTAGTGTGCCTGGGTATAGTTTCATATTTGTTTTTTTGTAAAACACATCTTTCATCATATTTACAAATATTTTTGCTCTTCCCATTCCTGCTACAGCTTTTCCCTCTAATATCATATTTATCCTTCTTTCTTTTTCTATTATAGTTTAAAAAATGGATTTGTCAATTGCTTAAATATAGTCGCATTAAATATGATTAAGAAAAGATTAGAAATAATATGAAAATGTCAGATAATTGGATTTATCTGACATTTTCCTCTTTTTCTATCTTTTTACTAATTCTATCCAAAAAATCGCTTACTAAAGAAAGTTTTCTTTTAAATTTTTCAGAATTGAGTTTTTCAAAACTAAGTGATACAGCTCCAACATCTTTTTCGCTTCCAAAATGCTTCACAGCTAATTTTGCTTCATCATTTTTTGGTCTATACAAATCTTCTTTTAAATATGTTCTAGTTTCCAATCCCATAAGCCTAAATAGTTTAAAAATTGGTGTTTCTGTTTTTATACTGCCTCTAACTAATCCGTTTCTTAATAGGTTTGGATAAAAAGTTGGAGCATAGAAGATTGGTGAAATCATATAAATAGAAGAACATTTCTTTAGCTCTGCATCTCCCATTTCTCTATAATTATTAATTTTGTTTACTGCATCTATTAGATATTTTCCTATTTCAGCACTTGCTCTTATTTTTCCAAATTTTTTAAACATTTTATGAAAATCACCTGGTAAGTGCAAGTGTACACAATCTCCTGATATTCCATATTCAAATAATTTGTTTACAGAAGAAATTTCTGAACTTTGATTTTTTTCTCTTTCCACCATATTCAAAAACAACTTTTTTAGCTCTTCTTTACTATATTTTAATTTTTCTACTTCTTCTTCAGACTTCTCATCTAATTTTTTAATTAAATACTCGATTTCTTCTAAATTTTCTGGGTTTTCATGTTTAAGCAAATCTAAAATTTCTTTAACTTCTAATTTATTCATAGAATCACCTATAAATATTATAACCTATTTTACATAATTTCGCAAGAAATATCTTTGACACACTTTTTTTCTCACCGATTTGAGTTTCCGAATGGAATATTATAAATCCACAATGAAAAGTGGAACGAATGAGGACAGTCCCCTTTTGTTTAACTTCCAATTTATCTAATATTAATCTGCTGTTTGCAAAGAAAATGTCATTTTTACTTGATTTTATTTGAATAATATCTTAAAATTAACGTAAATAATATTTTGGAGGAATTAATATGAATATTGACCCTATTATAATTGGAATTGCTGGAGGAACTGGCTCTGGGAAAAGTACTCTTGCAGAAAATATAAAAAAAGAATTTGCACATAATATAACAATGATTTCTCATGATTACTATTATAAAAGTCATTATGATATGCCATTTGAAGAGAGAACTAAATTAAATTATGATCACCCAGATGCTTTTGAAACCAATCTCTTAATTGAGCATTTAAAAGAATTAAAAAAAGGTAATCCAATAAATAGACCAGAGTATTCATTTGTTGAGCATCAAAGAGAAAAAAATACAGTTGAAGTGATTCCTAAAAAAGTAATAATTGTAGATGGAATTTTAATATTTGAAAATAAAGACTTAAGAGATATGATGGATATTAAAATTTTTGTGGATACAGATGCAGATATTCGCTTTATCAGAAGACTTTTAAGAGATGTTAAAGAAAGAGGTCGTTCTTTAGATTCCGTTGTTACACAGTACTGCACAACAGTAAAACCTATGCACGAACAATTTGTTGAACCTAGTAAAAAATATGCAGATATTATAGTTCCAGAAGGTGGATATAATATAGTTGCATTAAATATGATTATAGAAAAAATTAGAAGTATAATATAGAACAAAGGGCGACTTTAGTCGCCCTTTGTTCTCGCCGATTTAGGGTTCCAGATAAAATCAAGAAAATTCCATAAACAATAGAAATTACAACTGTTTTTTTATATTCATTCGACTTATTTGCAAACTTCAGCATATATATTTGCTAAACATTGCATACTTAATATGCATTGGTCCATTGTGTTGCCTGTTGCTCCTACTTCTATAATACATGCTCCTGTTGATACATGCTGGTTGTATCTTGAATTTCTAATTATTATTGGTCTAAAGAGCCCTGGATACATTTCGTTTGCTTTTTGTTGTATTTTAACTGCCATTTTTAAATTTTTGTTCCAGTCTGGGTGTTCTAATCCTCCTCCATTTGTTCCTATTACAAACATCATTTGTGCAGCATAATTGCCATTTATTTTTACTGTTGGTGCATAGCTATTACTACTTCCAACTGCATCTCTGTGTAGATCTATTACAAACTGAGTATCCTTTCCTATTAATAATTCTTGTACAGTTTGTAGTGACCTAGCATATGATCCAGAATATGAAGGATAATCGTGATATGTAATATTATGTTCTACATTAAATCCTTTATTTTTCAAATAATTTGTAAGCTCTGTTCCCACTCTAGCAACACTATAATTTAAATCTGTTGTTCTATAGTTTCCTGTCATTTCATATTCATATCCGTTCACTTGCTGTGTAACTTTCACAAGTATGTGTATGATATATTAATATATCTTTTTTATTTGTTATTTCCACATCAGGTATTAGCATATCCTCAGTTATTTCATAATCACTTTGATTATTTATTTGTACTCCTTCATATGCTGATGTAACTTTTGGTGTTATATTATTTTCACTTACATTTTCAACAGTTACATTCTCTGGAAGTTCTGCCACTTTATTTATTAGTTCTTCTGTATCGTCTATAGTTAATTCTTCTTCATTTATTACTAGATCAGTATTTTCATAAATAGATTTATCAAAAATGCCTGTTCCCATTGCAAGTATTTTATTATTTGTTAATATTTCATTATTATACTCTTTTGAATCCTTATATGACATAAGTGATATGGTTATATCTAAGCAATTTAAAAAAGAATTTTTGCTTATTTTATCTCCACTTGCTTTAATTGTTTCTTCTATATTAGTTTTTTCTTTTAAACTAATTATACTTTTTATTCCTTTCATTAAAATAAATAGTACAAATATCATTCCAAAAAATTTAAGAATATATTTAAATAAGTCCTTTGCATTTATTACTGCTATGTTCATTTACATATTTCTCCTTTGAATCTAACCTATTTAAATATATTCTTTTAATTTTGTTTTATTATATTATTTTAATTTTTCTATTATTTTTTCTATTTCCATTTGTTCTTGAGTTCCATTTGTCATATCTTTTATTGTATACATTCCTGTTTTTATTTCATCTTCACCTATTACTAATACATTTGGAATATTTAATTTATCTGCATATTTGAATTTTGCTTTCATTTTTTTATTATCAAAGTATATTTCTGTATTTATTCCTGCATTTCTTAATATATTTGCTATTTCTATTGATTTACTTGAATCCTCGATCATAGAAATTACTAAAACATCAGATATTGATTTTTTGTCTGTTTTTATTAATTGCATATCATTTAATATAAAGAATAGTCTTGTAAGTCCAATCGACATTCCTACACCTGGTAAATTTTTGTCTGTGTAATATCCTGCCAAATCGTTGTATCTTCCTCCTGAGCAAATACTTCCTATTGATTTGTATTGATTTAAAAATGTTTCATATACTGTTCCTGTGTAATAATCTAAGCCTCTTGCTATGCTTAAATCAATTTCAAAACAGTTATCTGGAATACCAAAAGCTCTCATATATTTTACTACTTCTCTTAATTCATTTAGTCCTGTTTTATATGCTTCATTTTCTATTCCTAATGTTTCTAATTCTGCTAATTTTTCATCTGTTGTTCCTTTTATTTCTATAAAGTTGATTATTTTATTTATGCTTTCTTCAGTCATACCATAATCATCTTTAAATATTGCAATTACTAATTCTTTTCCTATTTTTTCTATTTTATCTATTGTTCTTAAAATATCTGCTGATTTTTCTTGTACACTAGCTGCCTCAAATAGTCCATTTAATATTTTTCTATTATTAATATGTATAGATAAATCATCTAAACCTAAGCTTTTAAATGTCTCATACATAATTGCTGGTATTTCTGCATCGTTTATTATATTTAATTCTCCATCTCCAATTACGTCTATATCACATTGATAAAACTCACGAAATCTACCACGTTGAGCACGTTCTCCTCTATACACTTTTCCTATTTGATATCTTCTAAATGGAAATGTAATTTGGTTATAATATTCTGCAACATATTTTGCAAGCGGAACTGTTAAATCAAATCTTAGTGTTAAATTACTATCTCCTTTTGAAAAACTATATAATTGTTTTTCTGTTTCTCCACCTGCTTTTGCAAGTAAAACTTCAGAACTTTCTATTACTGGTGTATCTATTGGTAAAAAGCCAAATTTTTCGTAAGTGTTTCTTATTTTGTCTTGCATCTGGTTAAATAATATTTGTTCATTTGGAAGTAATTCCATAAAACCTGATAATGTTTTTGGTTGTACTTTGTTCATAATATTTGTCCTCCTTGTTTATTTCTTTCGAATCACCGTGGACAGTGTTCCACATAAATTCTCTATATTTTTATGGTGTGTGAAGTTGGATTTGGAAACTCACATTTCACATTTTGCACCTCTTACTTCACATTTCATATTTAATAAGTTTTTGGTTTTAATTCTAAATAAATTGGTTCTTCCTCTTTTATCATTGTTGATTTTCCGTGTCCTGGATAAACAATTGTATCTTCTGGCAAAATCATAAGCTTTTTTGTTATAGAATTTATTATATCTTCAAAGCTACTTGTTGGCAAATCTGTTCTTCCCCAAGATCCTCTAAACATTGTATCTCCTGAGAAAAGCATTTTTTCTTCTTCAGAATATAAGCTTATTCCTCCACATGTATGTCCTGGTGTATGAATAACCTTAAATTCAAGATTTCCTATATGGATTAAGTCTCCATCATTTAATCTAGAATCCGCTTCTACTATTACTCTTCCTAGTCCAACATATTCTGCTAAATTTATGTTTGGCTCTCTTAGCCCTTCTTCATCTAATATATGAATTAAAACTTTTCCTCCGAGCCCTTTTTCTTAGCTCATTTACCCCAGCTATATGGTCTCCATGGCAATGTGTAAGCACTATATATTTAAGCTTTGCTTCTAATGTGTTTAGCATTTCCATTATTTTATCTACATCTCCACCTGGATCTATTACCATGGTTTCTTTAGTTTCTTCATCTTGTACAATATAGCAATTGGTTCCTCCAACCGCTGGTATGTCAATTTTTATCCTTTTTAAAATCATTTTAGTCATCTTCCTTTATTCTTTAGTTATTTTATATACTAGGAAATTTCTCATTTCCTAGTATATAAAAATGCTATAATCGCTATTGCCTTTGAGATAGTACATAAGTACATCGAAAAAATTTTTATGTAGTTTGACAACGTAATACGATGCTTTTCATTTAAATTTGGTTATTTTTTACGATTTACTTCATAAACACTATCCACTTTCCTTATAGCCTTAATAACTTTATTTAACTGTTCTATATTTTCTACTTCTATAGTTATTTCTATTGTAGCAATTCGTTCCTTACTTGTTTTTGTATTTACTCCCATTATGTTAATTTTTTGTGATGTTATTTCTCTAACTATATCTGAAAGAAGTCCTGTCCTATCATTTGAAAGCACTTCTATATCTACATTATATGCCCCATTTGTTTCCTCATTATACCAAGCAACATCTATTATTCGATTTTCATCCTGAAGAAGTTCTTGCATATTTACGCAGTCTGTTCTATGAATAGATACCCCTCTTCCTTTTGTAATATAGCCTATTATATCATCACCTGGAACTGGATTACAGCATCTAGAGAATTTAACTAAACAATTGTCAATTCCTTTTACTATTACTCCAGATTTTGGTGGTTTTTTTGTTGTTGATTTCTTAGCTGTCAATTCTTCAATTTTAGCTTCTATTGTTTCTTCTTCGTGTTCTTTTTTATATTCTTCTAATAATTTAGTAATTATTTTTCCTGGTGAAATTGCTCCAAATCCAATACTTGCAAACATATCTTCTGCACTAGCATAACGATATCTTTCTAGTACTGCATTTATCCATTCTGGTTTAAACAAGTCGCTATGAGCCATTCCTATTCTTTTTATTTCTCTATCTAATATTTCTTTTCCTCTTACTATATTTTCTTCTCTTTCTGCTTTTTTAAACCATTGTTGTATTTTTGTTTTTGCACTCGAACTTTTTACAAATTTAAGCCAATCTCTACTTGGCCCTTTTGGAGTATCAGATGTAATTATTTCTACTATATCTCCACTTTTTAGTTTTGTAACAATAGGCATCATTTTACTATTTATTTTGCATCCTATCATTCTATGCCCTACTTCTGCATGTATTGAATATGCAAAATCTATTGGTGTTGCATCTCTTGGTAAAACTTTTATTTCTCCTCTTGGAGTAAAAACATAAACTTCATCTTCAAAAAGTTCTGTTTTTAATGTTTTTAAAAATTCATTTGGATCTTGCATATCTTTTTGCCATTCTAGTGTTTCTCTAAGCCATGCTAACTTATCCTCTGCAACTACTACATTAGACTTTTTTCCTGTTTTATTATTTGCTTCTTTATACGCCCAGTGTGCAGCAATACCAAATTCTGCTATTCTATGCATATCCCATGTTCTAACTTGTACCTCAAATGGTGTTCCATTTGGGCCAATTAGAGTTGTATGTATTGATTGGTACATATTTGGCTTTGGAACTGCAATATAGTCTTTGAATCTTCCTGGCATTGGACTATATAATTCGTGTACAACTCCGAAGTGCTGCATAGCAATCTTTTATAGAGTTAACTATTATACGAAGTGCAAACAAATCATAAACTTGGTCAAGGCTTATATTGTCTCTTTTCATTTTTCTATAAATGCTATATAAATGTTTTGCTCTTCCTGTTATTTCTGCTTCTATATCTTCTTTGTTTAAAGCTACCTTTATCTCATCCATTATTTTATGTATAAATTCTAAGCGTTCTTCTCTCTTTTTTTCTATTCCTGCTACTAAGTCTCTATATTCTTCTGGATATAAATACCTAAAGCCTAAATCTTCCAATTCCCATTTTAAAGAATATATACCTAAACGGTTTGCAAGTGGTGCATATAAATCCATTGTTTCCTTTGCATTTGCAATTTGTCTATTTCTTGGTATATAGCTTAGAGTTCTCATGTTATGAAGCCTATCTGCTAATTTTATTAATATTACTCTAATATCTTTTCCCATTGCTAAGAACATTTTTCTGTAATTTTCTACTTGCTGTTCTTCTATTGTAGTGTATTGAATTTTTCCGAAGTTTTGTAACTCCCTCTACCATCTCCGCAATTTCTTCTCCAAATTCATTTACAATGTCCTCATGTGTAACCGGAGTGTCTTCCACAACATCATGTAAAAGAGCTGCACATATTGTGCTATCATCTAATTCTAAATCAGCTAGTATATATGCTACATTCAATGGATGAATAATGTATTCTTCCCCAGATACTCTTCTTTGTCCGTTATGATGTTCATTTGCATAATTATAGGCCTTTTTAATTAAGTCTATATTAGAATTAGGGTTATTCTTTTCCATTTTTTCTATTATTTTTTCTATTGTTATATCTTCATCTTTTTGCATATGTTGTATCCTTCCTTACATTTATATTGATTTCATTATATCTTTTATATTAATTTGTATGGTTTCTTCTCCGCCCAAAATTATTGGTTTCTATTACTCCTACTACATCAATTTTGTCTCCTATTAAGAATTCTGAAGAAAAATGTCCTAAATTAAATCCTATTGCATTTATTACAAAATTGTCATCTTTAAGGGTTAACTTTAAATGTCTTCCTTCTGAAAGTGCTCTTATGGAATCTATTTTTAGGTTTTTATATACAAATACCGGCATCTTGTTTTTCTCGCCGAATGGTTCTAATAATTCCAACTCTTTTATCGTATTTTTATTTATGTCTTTAGATGTAATTTGTGAATCTATTTTTATAACTGGAATTATTTTATTTATATTTTTCTCTACTGCTATTTCCTCAAATTTTTGTTTAAATGCATCAAACATTTCCTCTTTTAGTGCTAACCCGACGGCCATTTCATGTCCACCATATTTTTCTAAATACTTACTTGATTCTACTAAAGCTTCGTGTAAATCAAATCCTGGAATACTTCTTCCAGATCCTTTTGCAATAGTATCTTCATGGCATAATAATATAGTTGGTTTAAAGTATTTTTCAGTTAATTTTGATGCAACTATCCCTATTACTCCATGGTGCCAATTATCTCCGCAAAGCACTATAGTACTTAAGCTGTCTATGTTTTCTTTTTCTAGTTCTAATGTTGCTTGTTCAAAAATTTCTTTTTCTTTTATTTGTCTTTGTAAGTTGTATTTATTTAGTTCTGCTGTTATTTCTTTTGCTTCATTTTGGTCATTTGTTAAAAATAACTTTAAAGCTTCTTCTTGATAACCCATTCGTCCACATGCATTAATTCTTGGTGCAACACCAAAAGATATTGTATTGGAATCTATTTTTTTATATCCAGATTCTTGAATAAGCGTCTTTAATCCTATATTTCTTGTTTGTGCTACTAACTTTAACCCTAGCTTTGCAATAACTCTATTTTCATCTACCAAAGGAACTATATCAGATATTGTTCCAACACATACTATATCAAGATATTTCAAATATTCTTTTGGATCTAATCCTAATTTTATCGAAATTGCTTGTGTTAATTTAAAGACTACTCCGGCATCCTGCAAGTCCTCTAAATGGGTATGTATTATCTTTTCTTTTTGCATCAATTATTGCGTACGCATTAGGTAAAACATCTAATTGTTCATGGTGATCTGTTATAATTACATCTATGCCTAATTTATTGCAAGTTTTCACTTCTTCTATTCCGGATATTCCGCAATCTACTGTTATCATCAAAGTATATTTTTGCTCTATTATTTCTTGTATTGCTTCTTTATTTAAGCCATATCCTTCTTTTAATCTATTTGGAATATAATATCCTGTTTCTAATCCTCTTTCACTTAAAAATTTCTTTAAAACAGTTATACTGGTAATTCCATCTACATCGTAATCCCCATATATTATAACTTTTTCTTGATTTTTTATGGCTTTTAGAATTCTTTCTACTGCTTTCTCCATATCTGGCATCAAAAATGGATCATAAAAGTCATTTCTTGTTGGATTTAAAAAAGTTTCTATTTGCTTTTCTTCTGTTATTTCTCTATTTACAAGTATTTTTGCAAGTAATTTTGAAATATTGTTTTTTTCAGATATTTCTTTTATTTTTTCTTCATTTGGTTCGTAATATTCCCATTTTTTATTCATAAATTCTCCCTAAAATAAACATTTGTAATATTATATATCTTTTTATGTTTTTTTAAAAGAGTTTTAGCAGATTTTTTATATAATAGAAAAAAGACAGTTTTTATGCTGTCTTTCTTATTGCATTTGCAATATATTTGGCATTTTGGGCGTGTGCAATACGCCCCTACATTTATTCTACATTATTCAAATTTAAAAATTCAGGACAGTCCCCTTTTGTTGTTCAACAAAAGAGGGA
>CAKPJM010000009.1 GCA_934162625.1 uncultured Clostridia bacterium | reverse complement strand
GATGAGTCTTTATTTAATATACCAGCAGATTATGAAGTTATAGATATGGAAGATGTAGAAGAATAATTTAAGAGGTAGAATTTTGCAATATTTGTAATGTTCTGCCTTCTTTATTGTATAGGATAAAATAATGTGATAAGATAAATACGAATAAAATAAAAGGAGGAAGTTCTTATGATAGCAATTGGAAGTGACCACGGAGGATATAAATTAAAAGAAGAAGTAAAAAAATATTTAGATGAAAAGGGTATAGAATATAAAGACTTTGGGACATATTCAGAGGATAGAGTTGACTATCCAAACATTGCAAAAGAAGTATCAAAAGCAGTGCAAGAAAAGAAATGTGATAGAGGTATATTAATCTGTAGATCTGGTTATGGAATGGCAATGGTAGCAAATAAATTTAAAGGGATAAGAAGTGCACCATGTTTTTGTGAAGAAGCAGCAAGATTTTCCAGACTACATAATGACACAAACGTTTTAGCACTTGGAGCAGATTATGTAACAGTAGGAGAAGCAATTGCAATTGTAAGAATGTGGATAGGAACAGAATTTGAAGGTGGAAGACATAAAGAAAGACTAGATATGGTCGCAGAAATAGAAAACGAAAATATGAAATAAATGATTCTCAGGACAGTTCCCCATTTGTTGAATAACAAAAGGGAACTGTCCTGAATCATAAATGAGAGGTTAAACTATGAAAATAATTTTGGCATCGAATTCTCCAAGGAGAAAAGAGCTATTACGGAGAATTAGTAAAAGAATTTGAAACAGTGGTAAGCAATTTTGACGAAAGTACAATAAAAGAAGAACAACCAGAGAAGCTAGTAAAAAAACTAGCAATAAGTAAAGCAAGAGAAGTATTTGAAAAAGTGCAGTCAAATTATGAAGAACTAACAGTAATAGGCGGAGATACAGTAGTATATTTTGAGGGCAAAATATTAGGAAAGCCAAAAAACGAAGAAGATGCATGTAACATGTTAAAAGAATTACAAAACAATGTAAACTATGTGTATTCTGGTTTAGCAGTTATAATAAAAAAAGACGGAAAAGTTATTGAAAAAAACGATTATACAAAAACGGCAGTATATATTAAAAAAATGACAGAAAAAGAAATAAAAGAATATGTTGAAACAAAAGAACCATTGGATAAAGCAGGAAGCTATGCAATACAAGGAATAGGTGGCAAATTTATAGATAAAATAGAAGGCTCATATAATAATGTGGTAGGAATGGATACAGAAAAATTAGCCAAATATATTAGTGAAAATTAGTTTTTATAATCTATTTTATGAGTAGGCATTTACAAAATATGGCAATTATGATAATATAAAATAAGTTTAAATCTATTAATTTTATTTCGAGGCAGTTCGCCAAAAAATTCAAATTAGAACTAAAGAGGGAATATAATTGCATATTATTGGCAAATTAGATATAAATAAATTAAAAGCATATCAAAAAAAGTTGATAACAAATGACGTGATTATGACGAATGAAAGATTATATCAACATATATTGATTTATCATAAATCAGAATATGAACAATTAAGAAAATATATAAAAGACATTATAGAAAAACCGGATTATATAATAGAAGATAATAGGCACAATGATACAATGATATATTTAAAAGAATTTGATAATTTAAAGGGGAGAATTATAATAAAATTAGCATTAGGACAAGATAAAGAACATAACAAAAATTCTATTATTACAATAATGAAATTAAATGATAGAACGTGGAAGCAAACAATAAAAAACAGAGGGAAAATTGTATGGCAAAAACTGGACAAAATAGAATAAATATATTATAATTGAGATACAATATAAGTAAGTTATTTGAGGTGGACGATAGTGCCATCCACACACCCTGAAGGGTTAAAGAGATGCAGGATATGGCACACCTGCCAAATAACTAATCATAACTAACGAATTATGTAATAACATAGTTCGTTAGTTTATTTTAACAAAACCTATAAAAACTATTGTTTTAAACAAAAAAATATGATATTATATTAAACAGAATTGAAGAATTAAAGCCGTTTGAAAAAGCAAAGTAAGATAGCTAAAATGTATTTAAGAGAGAATAGGTCAAAGGCTGAAAGCCTATTTAATACAAGGTTACCTGAAATTTCACTTTTTAGGCCTTATATTGAAATAGAAGTAGATATAAGCGTGTGCTAGCGTTAATAGCATAATGAGGTTAATTATTTAATTAATAAATTTAGGTGGTAACACGGTAAAAATCGTCCTATTATATAGGACGATTTTTTTGTAATAGAACAAAAAAAGAAAGGATGATTGATTACATGAAAGAACAAATTGCAAAAATCAAAGAAAATGCACTAGCAGAGATCTCAAACAGTAAAGTATTGCAAGAACTAGAAAATGCAAGAGTAAAATACTTAGGAAAAAAAGGAGAGCTTACAGCAGTTCTAAAAGGAATGAAAGATTTATCTCCAGAAGAAAGACCAGTAATAGGTAGTATTGTAAATGAGGTAAGAGATAACTTAGAAACAAAAATTAAAGAAGTAGAAGAAACACTAAAAGAAAAAGCTATGAACTTAAAGCTAGAAAGAGAAAGAATAGACATTACACTTCCAGCTACAAAAATAAAAAGAGGAAGCAAACATCCAATAAATAGAATAATAGAAGAAGTTGAAGATATATTTGTATCAATGGGATATGATGTAGTCTCAGGTCCAGAACTAGAAACTGATGAATACTGTTTTGAAAGATTAAATCTTCCAAAAGGACATCCAGCTAGAGATATGCAAGATAGCTTTTATGTTGATCCAGAACATCTTTTAAGAACACAAACGTCAGCAGTTCAAGCAAGAGCTATGATGGCAAATGAAGAAAAAGAACCAATTAGAATTATATGTCCAGGTAAAACATATAGAAGAGATGATGATGCAACACATTCACATCAATTTGGTCAAGTAGAAGGATTATTAATAGACAAAAATATTAGTTTAGCAGATTTAAAAGGAACATTGGAAGTGTTTGTTAAAAAAATGCTTGGAGAAAATTCTAAATTAAGATTTAGACCAAGTTATTTCCCGTTTACAGAACCAAGCTATGAAGTTGATGTTAGCTGCTTTAAATGTGGAGGTAAAGGTTGTAGCCTTTGTAAACAAACAGGTTGGATAGAAATTTTAGGTTCAGGAATGGTACATCCAAACGTATTAAAAATGAATGGATATGACCCAGAAAAATATACAGGATTTGCATTTGGAACAGGACTAGATAGACTAGCAATGTTTAAATATGGAATTACAGATATAAGGTATTTCTATACAAATGATGTAAGATTCCTAAATCAATTTGATAGAAAGGATGTGGACTAATTGAAACTAAGTAAAAATTTTGTTAAAGACTATGTAGATATAGATGTTGATATAAAAGATTTGGCAGAAGATATGACAAGAGTAGGAAATGAATATGATAGCGCAGAAAAATTAGTAAATGCTACAAAATTAATTATAGGTGAAGTAAAAAAATGCGAAATGCATCCAGATTCAGATCACCTACATGTATGTAAAGTAGACATTGGAAAAGAGATTTTAGATATAGTATGTGGAGCTCCAAATATTAGAAAAGGATTAAAAGTAATAGTGGCACAAGTAGGAGCAGAACTTCCAGGAGATGTAACAATAAGAAAAGGAAATATTAGAGGGCAAGAATCAAATGGAATGATATGCTCATTATTAGAGCTTGGAATTGAATCAAAGTTTTTAAGCGAAACTGATAAAACAGGAATACATGAGCTTCCACAAGATGCACCAGTAGGAGAAGACCCAATTAAATTTATGGGATTGGATGATGAAGTAGCAGACTTTGAACTTACAGCAAACAGAGGAGACTTACTAAGCATTTTAGGTATGGCATATGAACTAGGAGCAATATATGATAAACCTGTCAAAGAAATAGACTTAAAACATAGTGAAGAAAACGAAGATGTAAATGATAGCTTTAATGTAGAAATAGAAACTGAAAACTGTAATTTGTTTTTAGCAAAAAAAGCTTTAAATGTTACTATAAAAGAAAGTCCAGACTTTATAAAGAATAGACTTATAGCAAGTGGAATAAGACCAATAAACAATGTAGTAGATATAAGTAACTATGTAATGCTAGAAGTAGGTCAGCCATTGCATTTTTATGATGCAGATAGATTAGGTAATAGAATTTTAGTTAGAATGGCTAAAAATGGCGAAAAACTAACAACATTAGATAATATAGAAAGAGAATTAGATCAAGAAGACATAGTTATTACAAATGGAACAGAAGCAATTGGATTAGCAGGAGTTATGGGAGGTCTTTCAACAGAAGTTGAAGAGGATACAAAAAACATTATAATAGAATCTGCTGTATTTGATGGGATAAAAATAAGATGTACATCTAAAAAAATATTAAGAAGCGAAGCAAGTAATCGTTTCGAAAAAGGATTAGATCCAAACAGAACATATATGGCTATAGAAAGAGCAGTTGCATTACTTGAAAAATATGCAGATGCAAAAATTGCAAAAGGAACAGTAGTTTATGACAAAGCTAACAAAGAAGCAAAAAAAATAGATATAAGTTTTGAAGATATAAATAATCTATTGGGAATAGTAGTTCCAGATGAAGCAACATTAGATGTATTTAGAAAATTAGGCTTTGAATATAAAGTAAATGGAAGAAATGTTACAGTAACGGTACCAACAAGAAGAATGGATATATCAATAAAAGAAGATTTAATAGAAGAAGTAGGAAGAATTTATGGAGTTGATAATATAGAAGGAAAACTTCCAATGCTTCCAACAAGAACAGGGAAATACGATAAAACAACAAGAGAAATAAGAAATAAAATGATAGGTTTAGGATTAAACGAAACAATGTCATATATCTTAATTAATGATAAAGAAGTCTCAAAATTTACAACAGACAATTTTGAACCAATAAAATTATTAGATCCATTAACAGAAGAAAGAAATACATTAAGATATAGCATGATACCATCACTTTTAAAAATATACAATTATAACTTAGGAAGAAACAACAAAGATGTATCAATATTTGAAATAGGAAAAGGCTTTGGAAAAGTAAATGAAGATTATATAGAAGAAGAAAAACTATGTGTACTTATGTCTGGAAAATATTATGAAGGAATTGGAAATACAAAAAATGTAGACTTCTATATTTTAAAAGGTGTAGCAGAAGAGCTTTTGGATTACCTTGGATATAATGGAAGATACAGCTTTATAAATAACAAAGAGCTTCCAAAAGAAATGCATCCAGGTCAAAGTGCATTAATATCTGTAAACAATGGCACTGTAGGAATTATGGGAAAAGTGCATCCAAAAGAAAGTAAAGAAGATATATATGTAATGGAAATAAACTTAAGCAAATTACTTGCTAAAAAAGTAGGAAAGATGAAATACAAAGAATTTTCAAAATTCCCAAGTATAAAAAAAGATGTTGCATTTATAGTAGATAAAAACTTAGAATCAGCAATAATAGAAAAACAAATAAAAAAATCAGCAGGAAGCTTACTTACAAATATCGAAGTATTTGATGTGTATACAGGAGAACATGTAGATAAAAACAAAAAATCAATAGCATATTCATTAACATTTAGTGATAGCAAAAAAACACTAACAGATGATGAAGTAACAGGAATATTTAATAAAGTAATTGCAGATGCAGAAAGAGTATTTGGTGCAGAAATAAGAAAATGATGAATTGTAAATTCATGAAGTGCGAGGTGTGAGGTGAGAAGTGCGAAAATAGTGAAAGGACTGCGAAGCCTTGGCTCTATAAATCCCACTTCAAACCTCACACTTCTCATATCCATTAAGCAAATTTCAATTCGTATGATTATATAAAAAAACAATTGAAAAATGATTTTCTTTGTGCTAATATATTTCTATGGACAAATAATAAGGAGTGAAGAAGAAATGGCAAAAAAGAAAATAGATAAACAAAAACTTGCAACTAGAATAATAGCATTAATATTAGCAGGACTAATGGTACTTAGTATAGCTTTTACATTAATATGGTACTTAATTGCAAAATAAATAATTAAGGAAGGTAATTACAAATGAAAAACACAATATTTTCTCAAAGCTTAGAAATTACTGGACAAGATATAGCAAACTATTTACAACTATTAAAAAGTAATCCAATAAAAATTGTAACATTGATAATAGACGTAGCAATAGTAATATTTCTAGCAGTTAAATTAGTACAAATAGTTAAAGAAACAAGAGCATGGCAATTAATAAAGGGAATAGCATTTTTAATAATAGCAACTTTAATTAGTTCAATACTTGATTTTAGAATATTAAATTATATATTAACGTCATTTATGACATATGGCGTAATATTTTTAATAATAATATTTCAACCAGAATTAAGACGTGCATTAGAACAACTTCGGAACAAGTAAATTGACTAAGTTTTTTGGAATTGATAAAGATATAAGAACAAAAACTAAAGAGAATATATATAAAGTAGTAATTGCTGCAACAGAGCTTGCAAAAAAGAAAACTGGTGCATTAATTGTAATAGAAAGAGATATAAAATTGCAAGATATTGCAGATACAGGAATCTTGATAGATGGAGAAATATCACCACAATTGCTAGTTAATATATTTAATCCAAAAACACCATTACATGATGGAGCAGTGATTATAAGCGAAAATAAAATAAAGGCAGCAGCATGCATGCTTCCATTATCTAATGATAAAAGTATATCAAAAGGATTAGGAACAAGACATAGATCAGCAGCGGGAATGAGTCAAGAATCAGATGCTATAGTAGTTGTTGTATCAGAAGAAACAGGAAAAATATCTGTTGCTAAGGATGGAACACTTATAGTAGATGTAAAAGAAGATGCATTAAGACAAATATTAATAAAAAATATAGTTACAAAAAAATTTGGAGAGGAAGTTCCAAAGAAAAAGTTAAAAGAAAAAATTAACGAGATAAAAGAAAAGACTGGAAAAAAATAAAATGAGGAATATAAAACTAACAATAGAATATGATGGAAAAAAATTTAATGGGTGGCAGAAACAACCAAACAAAGCAAATATTCAAGGAGAAATTGAAAATGCAATAAAAGAGATTACAGGAGAAGAAGTAGACTTAATTGCATCAGGAAGAACAGATGCAGGAGTACATGCATTACGGCCAAATAGCTAATTTTAGAACAAATAGCAATATAGAAATAGAAAAAATTCCTTATGCATTAAACTCAAAACTAAAAAAGAGCATAGTAATAAAAGAAGCAGTAGAAGTAGAAGAAAGATTTCATTCCAGATATAATGCAAAACAAAAAACATATAGATATATAATAAATAATTCAAAACATGGAACTGCAATATATAGAGATTTAGAATACCATATGCCAATAAAATTAGATGTAGAAAAAATGAAAAAAGCAGTACAATACTTTGAAGGAGAGCATGATTTTGCTGCATTTAAAGCAAGTGGAACAAGTAGTAAAAGTAGTGTAAGAACAATATATAAAGCAGAAGTGTTAGAAGATGGGGAAAGAATAAAAATAGAACTAACACGGTAATGGATTCTTATATAACATGGTAAGAATAATTGCAGGGACACTAGTAGATGTAGGACTTGGTAAAATAGAAACAGAAGAAATTCCTAGAATTATAGAATCAAAAGAAAGAGTTAGAGCAGGAAAGACCTTAGCAGCACATGGACTATATTTAGTAGAAGTGAAGTATAATTAAACAAAAGGGGACAGACCCCAATTGTTGAATTTCAAATTTCAACAATTGGGGTCTGTCCCCTTTTGTTTAATTATTATATATTTTTTTCGATTTCTTTCCAAACATCTTCGCAATAAATTTTCTTTTCTGCAGAGAATGGTAAAAAAGTCAAATCTTTTAATGGATTTAAAGAATTTTGCAAATCTTTTACTGCATCAGCAACTTTAGTAGGTGCTAATTTATCTGCTTTATTTGCAATAACAATACAAGGATGATTACCAGACTTGTTTATAATATAATCATACATTAACCTATCATTTGCAGTAGGCTCATGCCTAATATCTATTAAAAATATAATTAAAGCAATTTCTTTCCTTATTTGCAAATATTGTTCTATAAAACTTCCAACTTTAACTTGCTCAGCTTTACTCATTTTGCTATAACCATATCCAGGCAAGTCTACAAAATAGAAAGTGTTATCCATATTGTAAAAATTAATTTGTCTAGTTTTGCCTGGTTCACTGCTAGTTCTAGCAAGAGATTTTCTATTAATCATTGTATTTACAAAAGAAGACTTTCCAACATTAGATTTTCCAACCAAAACAATTTCAGGCAAACCTAAAGAAGGATATTGCTTAGGACTAACAGCAGATATTTCAAACTTTGGATTTTTTATTATCATAATGATTTCCTTTCTGTAATGCAAATTGATGTGGGAGGTATGATGTGGGAGGTGTGATTTATAGGGGCAAAGCTTCGTAGGATTTTCCCTATTTTTCGCACCTCACACTTCGCACTTCGTTAAATTCTAACTAAATTATTTCTTTGGAATAATTTTCTCTATTCCGCCCATATAAGGTCTTAAAGCCTCTGGAATATTGATGCTTCCATCTTGATTATAGTTGTTTTCTAAAAATGCTATAAGCATACGAGGAGGAGCAACTACGGTATTATTTAATGTATGTGCAAAATAATTTCCTTTTTCGCCTTTTATACGAATACCTAAACGTCTAGCTTGTGCATCAGTCAAATTAGAACAACTTCCAACTTCAAAATATTTCTTTTGTCTTGGACTCCAAGCTTCAACATCGCAAGATTTAGCTTTTAAATCTGCCAAATCTCCAGAACAACACTCTAATGTACGTACTGGAATATCTAAACTTCTAAACAATTCTACTGTATATGACCACATTTTGTCATACCATTTGTAACTATCTTCTGGTTCGCAAACAACTATCATTTCTTGTTTTTCAAATTGATGTATTCTATAAACTCCTCTTTCTTCTATACCGTGAGCTCCTTTTTCCTTTCTAAAACATGGAGAATATGAAGTCATTGTATAAGGGAGTTCAGCTTTTGGTAGAATTTGACCTTTAAATTTACCAATCATTGAATGTTCACTAGTACCAATTAAATACAAATCTTCACCTTCAATTTTGTACATCATTGCATCCATTTCCTCAAAACTCATAACACCAGTTACAACATCACTACGAATCATAAAAGGAGGTACACAATAAGTAAATCCTTTATTTATCATAAAATCACGAGCATAACTAATAACTGCAGAGTGAAGTCTTGCAATATCTCCAATTAAATAATAAAAACCATTGCCAGCAACCCTACGAGCAGAGTCTAAATCTATTCCATCAAGCTTTTCCATTATATCTGTATGGTATGGAATCTCATAATCCGGAACAAATGGTTCACCATATTTTTGAATCTCAACATTTTCTGTATCATTTTTACCAATTGGAACAGATTCATGAATCATATTAGGGATTCTCATCATTATTTCTTTTATTCTAGCTGAATACTCATCAGTGCCCTTTTCTACACTTTCTAGTTTTGAATTGATCTCATTAACTTTAGTTTTTGTATTTTCTGCTTCATCTTTTTTGCCCTCACGCATTAAGTTACCAATTTCTTTACTTAAACTATTACGTTCCATTCTTAATGTGTCACCAGAAAGTTGAAGTTCTCTATATTTTTTATCTAAATCAATTACTTCATCCACTAATCCTAATTTTTGATTTTGAAATTTTTTCTTAATATTTTCTTTAACTAAATCAGGATTTTCTCTTACAAATTTAATATCTAACATAAATGTACTCCTTATAAAATATAATATAGTTAAGTTTACTACAAAATATTAGATTTTGCAATATAAATAAAGAGCTGAAAGGCTAAAATGTTTAAACGAATAAATAAAAATAGTAAAATATGTTGACAAAAAAAGTTTTTTTATGTAGGATAATAATATAATAAAACAGGAAAGGGGAATGTGATTATGGGTGTAGCAGCATTAGTTTTAGGAATTGTTTCAGTTGTAATTGGATTTATACCATTTTGTGGAAGCTGGGCAATAATTCCAGCAATTGTAGGATTAGTTTTAGGAATTATTGACTGGGTAAAGAAAAATAAAGAAGGTAATCCAAAAGGAAAAGCAATAGCAGGAGTAATTTGCTCAGCAGTAGCAATAGTTGTAATACTATCATACTATTTTGTAGTAATGGCAGCTGCCAAAAAAACAACAAAAGAGTTAAAAAATTACGATTGGAATTCAATCAATTGGACAGTAGAAGAATAACGAAAGAGTTTGGACAATGAAAATACTAAAAGAAATAAAAAGTGATTATAAAATTATAAATATAGTTATATTATGTATTTGCATATTAATACTATTGTTACCAATAGTATTGCAAATATTAGAGCAAATTTCACCAGTATTTGTAAAATGTCCATACTTACAATTAACAGGTAAACCTTGTCCCTTATGCGGAGGGACAAGGTTTATCAAAAACATTGGGAGCGCAATCAACAATCCATCATATTTCTTAAATTTCTTTGGAGTAATAATTATAATCATAATTATGGAAATAATATTTAGAACAATTAATATAATAAAAAAAGAATATAAAGAAAGTGTAATAAAAATAGATATAATTTTGCATATAATCATATTTATTACATATGTATCATATGAAATATGGTTTATAAAATATAAATGATAGGAGTGATAAAATGGAAAATAATGAAGAGAATAAAATAGAAATTACAGAAACAAAAGAAAAAACAGAGGAGACAACCCAAACAAGTGAATCTCAAGAACAAAGTAATGTAGAAGATACTAGAAAAGGCTTAAGCATAGCATCATTAGTATTGGGAATAGTCTCTATATTGCTTGTTAGGAGCTTTATAATAGCAGTAGCATGTGGAGTTTTGGCTATTATTTTTGGAATAAAAGGCAAAAAAAGAGGAGGACAAGGAATGGCTGCAGCAGGTTTTATTACAGGAATAATAGGATTAAGTTTGCAAGCGGTATTTTTTGTATTTGGACTTATGGTTGGAACAGCATTGCTAGGTCTTTTCTTATAGTATGTTTAATAATAAAGGAGGGAAAATTATGGATAAAAAGACAACAAGTTGGGTATCATACATTACATGGATTGGATGGTTAATTGCATATTGCAGTGGAGATAAAGAAGGTGCAAAATTTTACTTAAATCAATCTTTAGTACTTAACATATTTTATACAGGCTTTTGGCTTTTAATATTTGTGCTAATGTTCATACCATTCTTGGGCTGGCTAGTTATATGGGGAGGATCAATATTCTTATTAATATGTTTTATACTAGGACTTGTATATGCTATTAATCAAGAAGAAAAAGAACTTCCTTTAATAGGAAAAATAAGAATTTTAAAATAAAAAAAAGAAGGGCAACCTTCTTTTTTTATATAGTAGGAAATTTCTCATTTCCTACTATATAAAAATGCTACAATCGCTATTGCCTTTGAGATTTCCTCATTTCATTCGGAAACTCAAATCGGCGAGAACAAAGGGCGACTAAAGTCGCTTTGTTCTTGTATAGGAAAAATTTTTACGTATACAACAAGATTAGGCTTACTTAAAAGAAATACTATTGGTAATATAAGCAGACATAAAAAAGCAAACAGCAAATAATATGCTGGTTTTAAATAGAATAAGACCAATATTATATGTAATACAACAGACTGGATATGTAGTATATAAATTCAAAATTAAAATAGAAAATAGGCAAATAACAAAAGAAATCCTAAAACCAATAAACATAGCATATTTAATAGATTTATTCATATTTTTAAATTCCAAAATTAATTTATCGAACATAATTAGTATTACCCCCTAAAAACATACTAACATAATGCAAGAACAAAATCAAAGGAAATTATTGGAGAATTGTTGTAGCATTAGAATTGTGCTATATTAATAACATAGATGATATTGTAAGAGAGAAAAATGAAGAGCGTAAGTAAGCCTGGAAAACTTAGGAAAAGAAAAAGAGATAACAAACTGAAGAAGAATAAATATATAAGATAGTTAATAGAGACTATAAAAAAACGAGGAGTTTTAAAAGATAAATATAGCATTGAGGATTTGCTTAAAAAACGAAGAAGCAATTAAAAGAAGAGGGAAGTTCAACTAGTAGTATATTTTTTTAGTAACCATTGTTTTTATAAGAATTTTATGATATAAGAAATATAATAACTTAATTAAGAAATTTGTATAATTAGCAAGGAATGGAGTTTAGGAGGCTATTATGTCATACAAGTGGAAATATGAAACACCAAAAGAGTATACAGATATAATAATGCATAGTGATGGAGAAAGCCTAACTGGTCTATACTTTGAAGGCTCAAAAGCCTTATTAAAACACGAAAAAAATTGTAAAGAAGAGAATCTACCAATATTTCAAGAAACATCTAAATGGCTAGATATATATTTTATTGGGAGAGATCCAGAGTTTATTCCAAAATACAAAATAAACAATTTAACAAATTTCAGGAAAGAAGTAATTGATATCATGAATACTATTCCTTTTGGAAAAACGCTAACATACAATGATATAGCCAAAATAATAGCTAAAAGACATGGAATAGAAAAGATGTCTGCACAAGCTGTAGGAGGGGCGGTAGGATGGAATCCTATCTGTATAATAATTCCATGCCATAGAGTTATAGGAACAAATAGAGCACTTACAGGATATGGAGGAGGAATAAAGAATAAAAAAGCTTTACTTGTACATGAGGGAAATGACATAAGTAAATTCTGCTTAAAGTAGAAATGAAATTTACAGTAGATTGTATTACAAGTGGTTTAATGATATATAATAGATTTTATAAGATGGAGAAGTTAAAATGGATGCTTTTCAAGAATACAAAAGAAAAATTTGTGAAATAACTAAAGTAATAACAGATTGTCTTGATGAGAGAGATTTAATAAATAAAATAAATGAAAGTAAAGCTATAGATTTGGAGTCGGATATTGCAGTGATTTTATCAAATTTAAAGATAATGGATCCTTTACTTACACCCTATTTTGAAGAAGAAATAATAAATAGATATGGAATAGGCATAATTACTAGAAATATGCAAGAAGTAGGAGTAGAAGAACTTCTATTACTGTCATCAATTTCCGAAAATCAAGAACTTGAAGATTATATAAATGAGAATTTACAATGGATATTAGATAAAATAGAAAGTATAGATTTACAATGTTTAAAAAAATTAATATTGGGTGAAAAAGTAAGAGAGAATCCTAAATTATTTATTCCAAAAATAATTAAGATTATTAATTGCGAAGATAGGAAAAAATTATTGGAATTAATTTTGCAGAATCCAGATTTAGGAGACATAAATGATTATCTATCAGACTTTTTTAATACAGAAAGGAGTTTTCCTAGAATAGGAAGACTTTTAGCTGAAATGGAGAAAAAACAGGAAATTGATGACTTATTGCTATTGCAAACAGTAGCTAAAAACATGAAAAACATAATGGAGAATTACTATAGTTTTGAAACAATAGAATTTGGAAAATTTATTGATAAATTAATTGAAATAGAAGGTAAAATACCAGAAGAAAATCCGGAACTTGCTAAAACCAAGCAAATAATAAAAGAAACTATAGAAAATAATTTGCCTCAAATCCTAGAGAAGTATAATTATAATGTGAATTTAATAGAAAAGTTTAGAAAACTAAATATAGATAACTCAATATTAAAGCAACTCCAAGAAAGTATAGCCAAAGCTCAGCATGGGATAGATTTAATAAAATATATTCAATCATGTAAAAATGCAGAAGGGTTTGACTTAAATTGGAATTTTGAAGATGTAGTTAATCATTTGTTCAAGGAGGGAGAGGGACCATTAGTAATTGATGCAGTAGACAAGAAAATGATTAGCAGAATAATAGAAGAACTATGTGGAAGTCAAGGTGTGGGAATTAAAGACCTAGAATTTGCTGGATCAGGATTCTATAGTCAAAACATAAAGATTGGAGATTATGTTTTAAAATTAGGAAGAGAAAGAATAACAAATGAAATAAGAAAACATAGAAGAATAATAAAACCTATAATAAGACAGCAAACTAATATAGCGGGGGAAAAAAATGTTCCGAGTTTATTTGTAGAAGTTCAAAATGCTGTAGATACTAAATGGTATGAAGGAATGAGTGAAAAAGAGGTAGATGAGGTTTTATATCAAATATATAAAGAATTAATGGACGAAAATATAGTATGGACAGATATTAAACCTGAAAACGTAGGGAGATTATTGAAACCTAACAAAGAAAATTTAACAGTTTATGGAGAGGAAATACAAAGCAGTGATTATTCAATAGGCTTTATAGGGGAAAGAAAAGGAGAAATATTAAAACCTGGAGAGTTAGTAGTAATAGATACAGACTATATTTATACAAAAGGAGAAGAGGTAGGTATACCTCTCGTAAGTAAGTTTAAAGAATTTAGTGAAAGATATAAAAAGGAGCGAAAAAGCGATAATAAACTGGAAATAAAAAATTTAATAGAAGGTGGCAATTATGCTCCAGCGGGAGTAAGAGATATAAAAGAAATGTTTGCTAAAGAAAAATTTAAAAATAGAGGAGAGGAAAAAGAAAAATAATGATTACAAAGGAACTTTCAGAGGCATTTGCAGAAGTAGAGGAAATATTTAAATTTTTGAGTGAAGATGAAATACGCAAAGTTCCAGAATATATAAGACAAATGATTAATGCTAACAAATCCGAGAGCTTTGTTGTACATATAAATCCAGAAAAGCCAATAGAAGAGCAAATAGTTAATCCAAGAACAAGAGATTTATTAGTAGTACTTTATTTAGAATATTGGTGTCCAGAAAATGAGAAAGAACAAATGTATAATATAGTTAAAAGAGATTACTTAAAAGAACAAGAAATTTTAAAAGATAAATATAACATTGAAGATTTGTTTAAAAAGCGAAAAAACGATGTAAAAAAACAGAATGGAGAAGTAGAAATAGTAAAATATAAAGAATCTATATTAAAAAAAATATGGAATATGTTTAGAAAAATAAAATACAAATGACATTTTGTTAATTGACACGAATTACTAAAAAATATATAATATGTAAATAAATAATGAAAGAAGGAATAATATGAATAGAGAACGTGGATTTGAAATCGCAAGGGGATTTGAAGAAGCACAAATAAATTTACCAAAAAGAACAACAAAAAATTCTGCTGGATATGATATAGAAGCCGCAGAGGATTGCGTAATACCAGCCTTTAAATTGGGACAAAAACCAACACTTGTAAAAACAGGGCTAAAGGCATATATGAAATCTGATGAAGTGTTAATACTTGCCAATAGAAGCTCAAACCCAGGTAAAAAGGGACTAGTATTAGCAAACAGTATAGGAGTTGTAGATAGTGATTATTACGGGAATAAAGATAATGATGGGCATATAATGTTTGCATTTTACAATATTAAATCAGAAGATATAGAAATAAAAAAAGGTGAAAGAATAGGACAAGGAATATTCCAAAAATATTTAATAACAGATAATGATTGTGCAGAAGGTGAAAGAGCAGGGGGATTTGGGTCAACAAATTAGTATTTCAAAAAAAGTCATAGAAGGTTCTAAATTCATAACCTTGAGACTTTAAATAATTAATTGAATCTTCTAAAACATCATAAGTATTATTTACATCACCAGAATCATGCATTAATATTATAATAGAACCTTTATTTTCAGAGCTCTTTTTTAAATTGTTAAAGAGCTCTTTTTTGGAATATTTTTTCATAGAATCATTATTTAAAACATTCCAATCTACAAATGTATAATCAATTTCGGGTAAATATTTAAGACATTTTTGCTTTCTAGAATAATTAATTTTACTCATTGAACCATTAGGACACCTAAACACATGAGAACAAAAATTATCAATTCCAAGAGCCTTTCCAATTGCTTCGTCAGTAAGATTAATTTCATTAAAAAAAGCTTCCCTACTTTTATATAGTTCATTATTATTATGAGAATATCCGTGGTTACCTATAAAGTGTCCAGACTTGTATATTGTAGATACTACTTCTGGATATTTTGAAACTTGCTTTCCAATAACAAAGAAATTTGCTTTTATTTGCAACTTGTCAAGAATATCTAAAACTTTAGGAGTAATAGTATTGTTTGGACCATCATCAAAAGTAAGGTAAGCTATTTTATCAGAAGATGAATAAATATCTTCCTGATTAAAGTATGGAACTTGAATACTATTTTCTTTGGCGAAAACATAATATAATCCTGAAATTAATAAAACAGAAAACACTGAAAATATAATATAAATTTTAAATTTACTAATATAAAAAATTCTCATAAAACCTCATAAAAATAAAATATATATAAGTGTATTCAAAAAAACTATTATTATGATTTTAAAATAAATTTTATGTAAAATATACCAAAAATTCCTTTGACTTAATCTAAAAAATGTGCTATAATAAAAAAGGTCGAAAGAGAAAAAATAGACTAAGAAGGAGTGACAGTAATGTTTAATGTTGGAGATAAAGTTGTATATCCAATGCATGGAGCAGGAACAATAGAGGGAATAGAGGAAAAAGATATCTTAGGAGAAAAACAATCGTATTACATAATAAAAATGCCAGGAGAAGTTAAGGTTATGGTACCTACAGCAAAAGCAGAAGGAATTGGAGTAAGAGATATTATAGATAAAGAAACAGCAGGAAAAGTTTTTAAAGTATTAGAAACTGACTCTACTCAAATGGATACAAACTGGAATAAAAGATATAGAGACAACATGGAAAAAATGAAAAGCGGAGACGTATATGAAGTAGCAGATGTTGTTAGAAATTTAAGTTTTAAACAAAAAGAAAAAGGACTTTCAACAGGTGAAAAGAAAATGTTACTAAACGCAAAACAAATATTAGTAAGTGAACTTACACTTGCAGAAAATTCTAATAAAGATGAAGTAGAAGAATTAGTAAATAACACAATAAACACTTCATTCACAGAATACAGCAAAAACATTACAAATGTTACTGCAGATAATATAGTTAAAAAATTTATTCCATTTAATGGAACACAAGAGTAATAATTAATAAAGACAAGAAATCCTAATTTTGTAGGGTTTCTTTTGTTTTAATATTTTAAAGAATATTATTGATAGTTTATAAATGAAGGATTTCCAAATTAGTTGTCGAATAATATAATTATGTAAAAGAAAGGTGCAAAAATATGGTGAGATATAGTGATGAATTAATAGATGATATAAAAAATAGCAACGATATAGTAGATATAATATCACAATATGTAATATTAAAAAGAAGCGGAAGAAACTTTTTTGGATTATGCCCTTTCCATAAAGAAAAAACACCTTCTTTTTCTGTTTCACCAGATAAACAAATATTTCACTGCTTTGGGTGCGGAGCAGGCGGAAATGTAATTCATTTCATAAGCAAAATAGAAAATGTAGACTTTAAAGAAAGTCTAGAAATTTTAGCAGATAGAGCTGGAATAAAACTCCCAACACTAGAGGGGACAATAGATAGCAAGAGACAAGAACTAAAAGAAAAAGTTTATGAAATAAATAAACTTGCAGCATTATTTTATCATGAAGCATTATATAAACCTACAGCAAAAGTAGCACAAGAATACGTAAAGAAAAGAAAACTAGACAACAAAGCTCTAAAATCTTTTGCAATTGGATATGCAGAAATAAATAGTAATTTATACAAATTTTTAAAAACAAAAGGTTTTACAGATGAAGAAATTTTAGCATCAGATTTAGTGAATAAAGTAGGAAATAATTTTGTAGATAGGTTTAAAAATAGGCTGATATTTCCAATACAAGATGTAAGAAATCGATATATTGCATTTGGAGGTAGAGTGTTAGACAACTCACTTCCTAAATATATAAACTCACCAGAAAATATAGTATATAGCAAGGCAAGAAACTTATATGGATTAAATGTAGCAAAAAATTCTAAATCTAAGAACTTAATTATAGTTGAAGGGTATATGGATACTGTTTCGTTGCACCAAAGGGGAATAGATAATGTAGTTGCATCATGCGGAACAGCACTTACAGAGGCACAGGGAAGATTACTTAGAAAATATGCAGAAAAAGTAATAATTTCATATGATTCAGACTCAGCAGGACAAGCAGCAACATTGAGGGGGCTTGAAATACTAAACAATTTAGGGTGTGACATTAGAATACTCCAAATGGAGGGAGCAAAAGATCCTGATGAGTATGTTATTAAATATGGAAACGCTAGATTTAATAATCTTGTAGAAAAAGCAATTTCTTTAACAGAGTTTAAAGTTAAAGTTTTAAAGAACAGTTTAGACTTAGAAAATGTAAATGATAAAATAAAATTTTTAAATGAAACAGCAAAATTGTTAAGTGCTATAGATAACAAAATAGAGCAAGAGGTGTATATTGATAAAATTTCAGTTGAATATAATATTTCAAAAGAGGCTATATATGCAGAAATAAATAAACTAAATTACTCAAAAAGCCAAGATAAGAAACTTTTAGAAAGTAAATATGTAAGACCAAAGAAAATAAAAAAAGAAGAAATACCAGAAACATTAATAAAAAGAGAAAAAATAATAATTGGTTTATTATTTAATGGAAAAGAAGAAGTTTACAATCAAATAAAAAATATATTATTGCCAGAGGACTTTAGAAGTGAAAAAAATAAAAAAATAATAAAAAGCTTGTATGAAGAATTTGAAAAGGGAAATAGTAATATAAATAATATACTGGAAAAATTTACTGAAGATGAAGAGGCTATAAGTATAATAACTGAAATAATGGCAGATGATTATGAAATAAAAAATGATAAAAAGGCAATAGAAGATTTAGTAAAAAACTATCAAAAAGAGAGATTGTTAGCACGAAAAAAAGAACTATTGGAAGAGTTAAGTAATGAAAATTTAGATAGTGAACAAGCAAGATTGCTAGAAAAGGATTTAAATAACACAATTGTAAAGTTAGCTCAAAATAAGTAATTATATATAAATAATAAAACTTGTATGAAGCGAGTTTTAAGGAGGGATAACAATAAAGAATGGGAAAAGCAAAAAAAGATAATGAAGAAATTATAGAAGAATTAAAAAGTAACAATAAAAAAGTTAAAAATAAAAAAAAGGAACAAAAGGCCGAAGAACAAGCAGAAGACACAAATAAAAAGGTTCAAGATATATTAAAAAAAGCAAAGGAAAAAGGACAAATAACATATGGAGAATTAGCAAGCCAATTAGAAGATATAAATCCAGAACAAATAGATAAAGTATTTGATGCTTTTGAAGAATTTGGCGTAGATGTGCTAAAAGATGACTTAGAAGAGCCAGATATTGAAGATTTACAAGAGGTTGAAGATATAAAGCTAGAAGATATAAATACAATGAACTTTGACGGAATTAATATAGATGACCCTGTTAGAATGTATTTAAGAGAAATAGGAAAAATCCCTCTTTTAACATTTGAGGAAGAATTAGAACTTGCAAAACAAGTACTAGAAGGAAGTGAAGAAGCAAAACAAAAACTTGCAGAATCAAACTTAAGGTTAGTAGTTAGTATAGCAAAAAAATATGTAGGAAGAGGAATGCTATTCTTAGATTTAATTCAAGAAGGTAATATGGGACTTATAAAAGCAGTAGAAAAATTTGATTATAAAAAAGGATATAAATTTAGTACTTATGCTACATGGTGGATAAGACAAGCAATTACAAGAGCAATAGCAGATCAAGCAAGAACAATTAGAATACCAGTACATATGGTAGAAACAATAAATAAATTAATAAGAACATCAAGACATTTGCTTCAACAATTAGGACGTGAACCAACTCCAGAAGAAATTGCAGAAGAAATGGAAATACCAGTAGAAAAAGTAATGGAAATACAAAAAATTGCCCAAGATCCAGTATCATTAGAAACTCCAATAGGAGAAGAGGATGATAGCCATTTAGGAGACTTTATACAAGACGAAGACAGCCCTGCACCACAAGATTCAGCTGCATACACACTTTTAAAAGAACAACTAGAAGAAGTAATGAATACTTTAACACCAAGAGAAGCAAAGGTTTTAAAATTAAGATTTGGATTAGAAGATGGAAGAGCAAGAACACTAGAAGAAGTTGGACGTGAGTTCCAAGTAACTCGTGAAAGAATAAGACAAATAGAAGCAAAAGCATTAAGAAAATTGAGACATCCTAGCAGAAGCAAAAAACTAAAAGATTACATGAACTAGTATAAAAATTTGACAAACTTGCTTCTTTATGTTAAACTATATTTAGATTTGTGTATTTTTATGTAAAGAGGTGAAAGATTCTCATAAAATTGAGGAATAAATATATGGAAAAGAAGGAAAATATTTTTTCAAAATTATTAAATAAAATAAAAGCTTTTAGCAATAAATATCTAGGACCAGATATTATTGAACCAGCAAATGAATTAACTCCAATAGAAGAAGGAGAATTGAGAGAAATAAAAAGTGTTGGCGAAGAAGTTCATAAAAATGGATTTACAGTAGGACAAGTAATAGTAAGTGAAGCTAAGGCAAGAAAAGCAGCAGCAGAAAAGGCTAATAGCAGGGAAAAAACTTCAATTCAAAAGGAATTAGGAAATGCATAGATAAAAAAACAGAAATTGAAAAAATTTCTGTTTTTTTCTTGACAAATTTGGTTAAACTTATTATAATAATACAAGTTCCATATGGCGAAGTAGCTCAGTTGGCTAGAGCATTCGGTTCATACCCGAAGGGTCATGTGTTCGAATCACATCTTCGCTACCAATATTAAAACCGCAAGTAAATATACTTGCGGTTTAGTTTTGCTTAGATAAGTTCTTTTAATGTTTCCAAAAACGAGTCATAGTTTTCTAAAATCCACGAATTAGTATTAAAATCATAAGATACGTGAAGTTCAATTCTTCGTTCCTTCAATTTTTTAGATATTGCGATTACATTCTTCTCAAAAATCTTATTAGATTTAGTTAATTTGAGAAAGTCTTCCCGAATATCTATTTTAATGGGCATCCATATTTCGTGAACAAAAAGCTTAAGCCAAAGATAACGCTTAGACTTATAATAAATGGTATAACTTGAGCCACTACCATTTACCTTCCCGTAGAACCGTTTGGTTATGTCTTCTATTTCTTGAGAAGTTAAATTATAAGCGCTATAGACTCCACGTACTTCGGATTCTAAGCCATTAAAACTTGCTTTGTATGACATTAGTAGCACTCCTTTGCACAATATTTACATAATTATACCATAAAATAAAAATAATAAAAAGTTTTTTTTACTTTTTATTATTTTAAAATGTTTTATTTTTTTTCTTTAACTTCTGGTATTACTATTTTCTTTTTCTTTTCTTCTTCATTTTTAGTCTTAGGTTTTACAGCATTTAAATGCTCAAAAACTGGAGACATCTCTAACTCTGTTCCATCTCCGCTAACTATCTCTATTTCTTTTTTCTCTTCATTATCTGGCATTAATATCACCTCATACTAATAATGATACCATAAAAAAATAAGGATGTCAAAAACATTGACTTTTTAAACTATAAATGCAATAATATAAATATTAAAAAAGTATAATGGAGAATAAAAGTGGAAATAGATAAAATAAAATCAATAATAGAAGCAATTCTCTTTTCAGCAGGTAGAGTTGTAGAGACAAAAGAACTTATGGGATTACTAGAACTTAGTAATGAAGATGTAGATAATATAATGCAAAATATGAAAAGTGAATATGAAGAACAGAATAGAGGAATAGAAATAATAAAGGTAGAAAATGGCTATCAAATGTGTTCAAGGAAAGAATATTATGATTATATATATCCAATTTTTGATAACAGAGCAAAACCTAGCTTATCTGCTGCTGCATTAGAAACTCTATCTATAATTGCATATAATCCTAAAATAACAAGAGCAGAAATAGAACAAATAAGGGGAGTTAATTCTGATGGTACAATATATAAACTTTTAGAGTATAACTTAATAGAGGAAGTTGGAAGGCTAGATGCTCCAGGTAGACCTACAATTTATTCAACCACAAAAGACTTTTTAAAGATGTTTGGAATGTCTAGTATAGAAGAATTACCAGAACTCCCAAAATATAAGATAGATGAAAATGAGCAAATAGTTATAGATGAGATTATAGACGAAAATAAAAACGAAGAAAGCGAATCTTCACAAATAGTAAAAGATGAAGAATAAATAAATTTTGAGGTGATATAATGAAATCACAAAAAGGTATAACATTAACATCTCTTGCTACTTATGTAGTATTAATTTTTGTTGTACTTGCAATACTTGCAACTGTTACTGCAAATTTTCAAAGCAGTGTGAAAGAGATTAACCAAAAAGGAACGGATATTACTGAGGTTAATAAATTTAATTCATATTTCTTGCAAGAAGTTAAAAGACAGGGAAATGAAATTATAGAAATAACAGAAAACAGTATAGAATTTTCTAGCAAGAATAAATATGAATTTGACAAGAACAACAATATTATAAATTTAATAGAAATGGACGAGGCTGGAGATATTAATAAGACTATAAAAATTGCTGATAATATAGAAAATTGTAAATTCGATAAAACACTACAGAACGGAAAAACTATTATAACTGTAAAAATTAAAGCCAAGAATACAGATGAAATTACAAATGAATATGTTTTAAATACAGATAAACTTACTTCTAAATATGAAGACGAAGATGATTATATATATAATGAAAATAAACTAGATACTCAAGAAAATAATACTTAGTAGTAATATAATATAAAAAATCCAAATATAATAGAACAAATATTATATTTAGGTGAGGTTATTGAATGTTATATATATAAAAGAAATGCAGGAAACTTGCGATCTTATTAAAAAAATTATATTAAAAGTAAAATATTTTTTTAATATAATAGATATAAAAAATGAAGAAGGCAAAGTAATGTGCTATTTGCCAATTCTTAAAAACGAAAATATTAGTAAAAGAAAAACAATAAAATTATTAAAGAAAGTAACTAAGGAATTAGAAAAAAATGGAGTTAATGATGTAGTTTTATCAGAACATTTAAATACTCTAGAAGAATTAAAAAATAGGTTGTATAGTGAAAATATAAATATATTAGATGGAAGATATTTATTTAAATGTTTAATACAAGAAACTATAAGTTACATATTAAAAATACAAAATGAAGATATTCAAAAGGCGGAAATCTCAATACTAGTTAACGACTTTAATGAAATTAATAAAAACTTAGTAGTAGATATATCAAAAGAAGTAAGAGGACTAAATGTTATTACAAATCATATTGCTAATTGGTCAAAGATTGAAGATTCCCTTTATAATGAATTTGGAATATTACTTAATGTTTCAAATAATAGGGAGGGGAGTTTGAAATCCTCTAAGATAATTATTAATATAGATTTTCCAAGTGAACTTATAAACCAATATAAGATTTATGACACGGCAATTATAGTAAATATTCTGGGGAAAGTTCAGATAAAAAGCAAAAAGTTTAATGGCATAAATATAAATTACTTTGAAATAAAAATGCCAAAAAAATATAAACTAGAGGGCTTTAAAAATGAAGTAGTATATGAAAGCCTAATACATAAAAAAGGTTTATACAAAGCAAGAAGTATAATTTTAAATGACAAAATAAGAATAAAAAAATTAATAGGAAATAATGGGTATTTAAAAGAAAGTGAATTTAGAACTAAACACTTGACAAAAGTTAAATAGTGGAGTAGTATAAAATGAATTAAATAATATTTTAAAGGAGAAATGCCAAATGGAAGAAAAAGAAGTATTATTAACACAAGAAGGATATGATAATTTAGAGAAAGAATTAGAGTATCTAAAAACTGAAAAGAGAACAGAAATTTCAGAGCGTATAAAAGTTGCTCTAGGTTTTGGAGACTTATCTGAAAATTCTGAATATGATGAAGCAAAAAATGCACAAGCTTCAAATGAAATTAAAATAGCAGAATTAGAAAATAAATTAAGATATGCAAGGATAATAGATGAGTCTGAGATAGATACAAAAACAGTTCAAGTTGGAAATAAAGTTAAGGTATTAGATATGGAGTATAATGAAGAAGTTGAATATACTATAGTCGGATCAACAGAGGTAGATTTATCACAAAACAGAATTTCAAACGAATCACCTATAGGAGCAGCTTTGTTAGGTGCCAAAAAAAACCAAGTAGTAGAAGCGCAAACACCAGGGGGAGTAGCAAAATTTAAAATATTAGCAATAAAAAAATAGATTATTTTACCATTTTATGTAGACAAATCCTTCCAAAAGTAGTATAATAGTATTGTTGAATAAAAAATTAGTATTCTAAAACACGAAGGTAATGAATAAAATACTATAGAAAAACAAAAGGGAGGAAATAAAATTGATTACAAATTACACAGAAAATAATTATCTAGTTTTAATAGGTAAAATTATTAGTGATAAAACATTTAGTCACGAAATTTATGGAGAAAGTTTTTATTTATTTAACTTAGAGGTGCCACGTTTAAGTGGAAACGAAGACATTATTCCAATTACGATATCTGAAAGATTAATTGCAAATTTTGACTTAAGCATAGGGAAAAAAGTTGTTGTAGAAGGACAGTTCAGATCATATAATAGTTATGAAAATGAAAGAAATAGACTAGTTCTTACAGTTTTTGCAAAAGATATAATGGAATATAATGAACAAGAACAAGAGGAACAAAAAGAAAAAGTATCAAATGAAGTAACTTTGAATGGATACATATGCAAGAAACCTATATATAGACAAACACCATTTGGAAGAGAAATTGCAGACTTGTTATTAGCAGTTAATAGAGCATACAACAAATCAGACTATATCCCATGTATAGCTTGGGGAAGAAATGCTAGATTCTGTGAAAATATGGAAATTGGAACAGAAGTAAAAATAGTAGGAAGAGTTCAAAGCAGAATGTATGAAAAGAAATTTGATGATGGAAGAGTAGAACAAAGAGTTGCTTATGAAGTATCTATTGGAAGCTTAGAAGTAATAGATAAAAAAAGCGACGAAGAGGAAAATAGCCAAGCAGAAGCAATGTAATAAAATATTATATAATAAAACAGCTCATAAGAGCTGTTTTTTGTTGAATAGGAAAAATCGAAGATTTTCCTATTCAACAAAATGCTATAATCGCTATTGTCTTTGAGATTTCCTCATTTCATTCGGAAACTCAAATCGGCGAGAAGAAAAGTGTGGCAAAGCCACTTTTCTTCTTTTACATATTTAATTAATTTTTATATTAAAAATTCTGTATATACAGGATAGTGGTCTGAAATATCTGCTTTAATAGTTTCCTGCTTTAATAAGTGCAAATGCTTTGAGTAGAAAAATGAATCAATACAAGCACTTGATTCTCTGGACTGCCAGGTAATTTCTGAATTATTTATACTTTTAAATTTCTCTTTTAATATTTCATATTCTGGATAAGAAGCTTTAGATTCATATAAATATTTGTGATTTCCAATCTTTTTTATTCCCACGTTAAAATCTCCACCAATAATTATAGGTTCATTTTTATTAACTTTAGAAGTTATTCTAAGTAATTCTTTGGCTGTTAAAACTCGTTCTTCCTCAAAAGTAGACAGGTGCACAGAAAATACATTTATTTTAGTATTTCCAAATGCAATTTTATTGCATAAGATACCTCTTTGTTCATGAGAAGAGTCAGTAAGCGGAGATAAATAATTGGCAGAATACTCTATAGGAAATCTAGATAAAATTCCATCACCATAAAACCCATTTTTATATTTAATGTTAGTACCCATAGCTCTAAATGTAAGACCTGTGTACTTACTAAGTAAATATAATTGATTTCTATAATAAGAACGTTTTGTATACATATCAATTTCTTGCAAAAAGATTACATCTGGATGAAATTTTCTAAGTAAAATAGCCTGTCTTCTAACATCTATTTTACCGATCCAATCCTTGACCATGACACATATTAAGTGTAATACATTTTAATATCATAATAATCACCAACTAAAATTTATATAGTAATTATATCAAAATAATTGAAAAATACAATAATAAAATAGTTGTAAGAGAATTTAAAATATGATAATATATTGGCATAAATAATATAAATTACAATTTGTAAATAGAGTTTATAGAATGGGAGAGCAAGAATGGAAGAAAAAAATAAGAAAATAAGCAAAGAGAATATAAGATTTAATACTATGGCAATAATTTTAATTGCAATATTTTGTATTGCACTGTCTCCAATTACGTTGCAAAATGACACATTTTATACAATAAAAATAGGAGAACATATTATGCAAAATGGTATTGATATGCGTGATCCATTTTCATATCATAATCTAGAATATACATATCCACATTGGCTATATGATGTTGGAATATATCTAGTGTATAATATAGGAGGACAAGCAGGTGTATATATATCAACAATAGTTTTAAGCATAATTTTAGGTGTAATGATGTATCTAGTAAATACTAAACTTACAAAAAATAAATTAACATCATTTATATTAACAATAGGAGCAATGTATTTATTAAGAAATTATTTGGCTGCAAGAGCACAATTAGCAACATTTATATTGTTTTTATTAACTGTTTACTTTATAGAAATGTTTTTGGAAACTAAAAGAAAAAGATATGCAATAGGCTTAGTAATAATACCAATAATTATAGCAAACGTTCATGTTGCAGTATTTCCATTCTATTTTATTTTGTATTTACCATATATAGCGGAATATATGATATATATTCTTTCAAATTCTAGCATTATTGTAAATAATAGCAAAATTATAAGCTTACAAAAGAAAATTAAAAAGACTGAAAATGAAGAAGAAATACAAGATTTAAAAAGTAAAATAGAAAAAATAGAAGAAAGAATAAAAGTCCTTCAAAAAAGAAGAAAAAAAGCTAATGAAAATCCATATAAAATAATAATTAAAGGAAATGATAGTGTAAAATTATTAATTATAATAATGATAATATGCTTATTTACAGGACTTCTTACTCCATTAGGACTTACACCTTATACATATTTGGTAAAAACCATGCAAGGAACAACAACTCACAACATAAGTGAACATTTACCATTAACACTTGTACAAAATTTAGATTTTATGTGTGCTCTAATAATTTTTATATCAATATTAACCTTTACAGATACAAAAATAAGATTAAGCGATTTATTTATGTTGGGAGGATTAGTATTCTTAACCTTTTACACTAGAAGACAATTTTCTATGTTTGCATTAGTTTGCACTATTATTTTAAATAAACTAATATGCTCAATGATAAATAAATATGACCCTGAAGGCTGTAAAAAACTTACAAAACGAATGACAGGAATACTTGGCATGATAATAACTATAAATCTAGTACTAATTATTAGCATAACAAGTTATAAACCAAAAATGAATGATTCATTTGTAGATGAAAGCAGTTATCCAGTAGCGGCTTCAGATTATATTTTAAATAATTTGGATATTAAAAATATGAGGCTATATAATGAATATAATTATGGTAGTTATCTACTTTTTAGGGAAATTCCAGTATTTATAGATTCAAGAGCCGATTTATATTCTCCAGAGTTTAATAAAGGCGTAAATGTATTTAATGATTATTTGGACTTATCTGGATTAAATATAGATAATGTAGAAGAAGTGCTAGATAAGTATGGCATAACACATTTAATAATGTATAAGGATGCTAAATTAAAAACATTTGTAAAACAAGATAAAGAAAAATATGAAGAACTATATGAAGACGATCATTTTTGTATTTACGAAAGAAAGCAGGTATAGGAAAATTAATATAAAAAATAAAAAAATTTTATTTATAGTATTTATAATTTTAATTTCTATTTGCATAGACCAAATAGTTAAACAAGTTATAATAAAAAATATACTTAACTCCAGTATAGAAATAATTAATGGAGTATTAGACTTTACATATGTAGAAAATACTGGCGGAGCATATGGAATAGGAAGCAATAACATATTAATGTTCATAATAATCAATGTTATTATAATTGGTATACTTATGAAGTTTGTTATATCAAAAAGAGATGAAATAAACAATGCACTACTTATTGCCATATCCTTAATAATTGCAGGAGGAATTGGAAATTTAATAGATAGAATTTTTAGAGGATATGTTATAGACTTTATTGATATAAATCCAGTATTCAAATATCCAGTATTTAACATAGCAGATATATTTGTAGTGACAGGGTGCATAGTTATAGCAATAGACTTAATTTATAGAACTATTAAAAGCAAAAACTAGGAGAAAAAATGAAGGAATATAAAATAGAAGAACAAGCAGGGAATAGAATAGATAAAATAATTGCAAATTTAGAAAACGGAATTTCTAGAGTAGCAGTACAAAGAATGATAGATGCTGGAAATATTCTTGTAAACGGCAAAAAGGTGCGTACATCATATAAAGTAAGTGCAGGTGATGTAATAACAATAGAAAAGGAAGAACCGAAAGAAATAGATATATTACCACAAGAAATGCCCTTAAACATTGTTTATGAGGATAATGATATGTTAATTGTAAATAAAGAAAAAGGAATGGTAGTCCACCCGGGAAATGGAAACCCAGATGGCACACTTGTAAATGCAGTAATGGCAAAATGTAAAGGAAGTCTTTCTGGAATAGGTGGAAAAATAAGACCAGGAATAGTTCATAGAATAGATAAAGACACATCACGGACTAGTAATAGTTGCAAAAAATGATAAAGCGCATATATCAATAAGTAATCAGATAAAAAATAGAGAAGTGGAAAAAACATATATTGCATTAGTAAGAGGAAATGTTAAAGAAAATCAGGCAACAATAGATATGCCAATAGGAAGAAGCTCAAAAGACAGAAAAAAAATGACAGTAGATAAAAATGGAAAAGAAGCAATTACAGAATTTAAGGTATTGAAAAGATTTGAAGGCTATACTCTATTAGAAGTAAAAATAAAAACAGGAAGGACTCACCAAATAAGGGTTCATATGGCAGAAATAGGTTATCCAATAATAGGAGATTATACATATTCAAATGGAAAGAATCCATTTGGTGTTGTAGGACAAATGTTACATGCAGCAAAACTGAAATTTGTACACCCTACAACAAAAAAAATTGTGGAATTCGAAGCTCCATTACCAGAATATTTTGAACATGTGTTGCAAGAATTAGAAAACAATTAAATGAATTGGAATTTGTATAAGTAAATTGTTTTCTAAAAAATTAAAATATTAAAAATGGAAAAAACGTTGCGAATGGATTGAGCTTGAGGTAGAAATTGTTCTTCTATATGAGTAGGGAATCTCGTTTTTAATGAGGGCGCTGCGAAGAGAGAAGATTTACAATTTCTACGAAAGCGACATGACCGAGCAATTTTTGGAATTTTTCATATTTTAATTTTTATTAGATTAATTATATAAGATAACATATTAATTTTAAAAACAATGGTCTCCAAGCTCACGGGTATTCCCCCGCCTCAA
>CAKPJM010000008.1 GCA_934162625.1 uncultured Clostridia bacterium | reverse complement strand
AATATATTATAATACAAAACGTACTTGAAAAAGTATATTGAAAAGTTAACAATTTTCTGGTGACAATTACGACGAGGGTACACCTGTTCCCATCCCGAACACAGAAGTTAAGCTTGTCAGTGCCGAAAATACTTGCGGGTTACCCTGCTGGAAAGATAGGTCGTTGCCAGATTTTTTTATGCAATAAAATAGACATACTTTAATCTATGAAAAGAGTTCATAAATTAAGGCATGTCTATTTATATATACTATAATCGCTATTGCCTTTGAAATTTTTTCATTATATTCGGAAACTCAAGCTGGCGAAAATAAAGGGGCAACTTAAGTCACCCTTTATTTGAACAAATATTTTAATATATAAAGTTAATTTAAAAATTCTACTTTTCCATTTTTTAAAGATTTTATTCTTGCAAGAGAATATACATTGTACCCTAAGTCTTCTAATTGCTTACGACCTGGTTGGAAAGATTTTTCTATAACTATACCGATACCACAAACATGAGCGCCAGCTCCTTCTATTAATTTAATTGCACCTTTGGCTGCTTCACCATTTGCTAAAAAATCGTCAATAATTAATACTTGATCATCTGGAGAAATGTAATCTTTTGAAAGTGTTAAATTATAAACCTTATTTTTAGTAAAAGATTTTACTTGTGTTTGATAAATTTTATTATCCAAAGTAGAAGAAGTTTCTTTTTTTAATATAACCATAGGAAGGTCAAGTTCATATGAAGCCATAAGGGCTGGTGCAATTCCAGAACTTTCTATGGTAAAAACCTTAGTTATTCCAGCTCCTTTAAAATATTCTGCAAATTCTATTCCAATCTCTTTCATTAATTTAGAATCTACCTGGTGATTTATAAAACTATTTACTTTTAATATATTATCATCAACCACTTTACCTTTTTCAATAATCATATCTTCTAATAATTTCATTGCATCCTCCTAAGACATTATTATATTAATATATATATTATATAACAAAAACAAAAAATGTAAAGAAAAATAAAATAAATTCATTTTTGGGCGTATGCAATACGCCCCTACGAATTGTACTTCCCACATCACACCGCGCATATCCATTATACAAATTCCAATTTGACTATAATATATTTGAAATTATAAGTTTATTAATATATAATATAAAGGAAAGGGTGATAAAAAATGGCAAAAACAATGTGGAAACCTGGTACATTTATATATCCTATACCAGCAGTAATGGTCTCTTGTGGGGACATGAACAAATCTAACATAATTACAGTTGCTTGGACAGGAATACTAAATACAAATCCAGCAATGTGTTATATTTCAGTAAGACCAGAAAGGTATTCATATAATATTATAAAAGATACAGGGGAATTTGTAATTAATTTGACAAGTAAAGAATTAACATATGCAACAGATTGGTGCGGAGTTAAATCAGGAAGTGAATTTGATAAATTTAAAGAAATGAAACTTACAAAAGAAAAATCTAATTTTGTTGGTTGTCCATCAATAAAAGAAAGTCCAGTATCTGTAGAATGCAAAGTAAAAGAAATAAAAGAACTTCGGAAGCCATACGATGTTTATAGCAGAAGTTCTATCAATAAATGCAAATGAAAAATACATTGATGAAAAAGGCGCCTTTGATATAACAAAATGCAATTTAGTTGCTTATGCAAATGGAAAATATTTTGAACTTGGAAAACAAGTAGGAAAATTTGGGTATTCTGTTCAAAAGAAAAAATAATAGGAGTTTAGTGATGAAAGTAAAAAAAGAAATTAAAAAAATGTTAAATAGATGGTTAATAATGGCAATAGTTATAATGTTTATAGTTTTATTTTCAGGACATTTATTTTCTAAGAAGCAAATTATGAATAAACTAGATTATAATATAACATTAAACGAAGATGGAAGTGCAACTGTTGTAGAAACATGGGATGTGTATATAAGCCATACAAACACTTTATTTAGAACTTTTAAAAAATCGAATAAGTTTGGAAATATAACAAATGTGAATGTTAAAGACTTGGATACTGGAGAAAATTTGAAACCAATATATGAAAAAATGTATCATGTAACAACAGGATGCTTTTATGCATTAGATTTAAACTCAAGAGAATCCGAAGTGGCTTGGGGAACCGGAATGGAAAACGAAGTGGGAACAAAAAAATATGAAATTTCCTATACTATAACAAATGTTGTTACAGACTACAAAGATTGCCAGGAGTTTTATTGGAAACTACTAGATGAAAGCAATAGTATACCAGTAAGTAAAGTAACTGGAACAATTAAAATGCCAAGCAAAGTGAGTAATATTAGTAATTTAAAAGCATGGGGACATGGACCATTAAATGGAAATATTAATATAAAAAATGAAAATACTATAGAATTTACAGTAGACAAACTAGGTAAAAACAGAATGTTAGAGATAAGAGCGGTAACGACAGAAAAACAATTTACAGTGGGTACAGATAAAGAAAGAAAATATAGATATTTGGAATCAATAATAGATGAGGAAACCAACTGGGCAGGAGATTCTAATAGTGAAACATCAGTATTTTGGATAATTCTAGTTGGAATTTATATAACTACAATTATTATAAATATATTTAAAGCAATTAAGTATTATAAAATAAGTAAAAGAAAAAATGATGGAATTATTCACCGTGATTTGAAATATTTTAGAGATATTCCTAGAGAAGCAACTGCAACTCCTGCGGAGGCAACATATTTGTATTATTTTAATAAAAGGCTTAATGGAATGGAAGGTAAACAGTCGGAGATTGTAGCTGCAACAATATTAAACCTAGCATTAAAAGCGTATATAAAATTAAGAGTAGAAGAGAACAATATATATGTTAAAATTATAAAAGAACCAGAAGGACTTAAAAAAGATGAACTTTCAGTTTATAAAATATTAAAAGGAACAGGAAAAAATTCTGAATTTAAAATAGATGAAATAAATGAATTTGCAAAGAAGAATTATTCTAAATACAGCACGCTTATTAATAATTTAGTAAATGAAAGTAGAGAAACTCTTTATAAATTAAAGTTAGTTGATAAAGCAAATCAGAAACAATATATAAAATCACAAAATGCAACAACTAAATATGTAGCTTTAAGAGGAACAATTGAGTTTATTTTAATAGGCATTTTAATAGGATATATACCATTATTCGACAAAGCATATATAGATATGTTTGGAATTAGATTTATACCAGGAGTTGTAACAGCTCTATTAATAATGCTACCTATAATTGTCAGTTTATTAATAAAATTCAAAATGTGTGAAAAAACACAAAACAAAATTGCAGTGCTAACACAGGAAGGAACAGAGGAAAGAGAAGAATGGGTAGCATTAGGAAGATATATACAGGAATTTTCTTTGATAGAGGAAAAAGAAATTCCAAGTTTAGTAATTTGGGAGAAATACTTAGTATATGCAACTGCATTTGGAATAGCAAATAAGGCAATAAAACAAATGAAAGCAAAATATCCAGAAGTATTTGTTGAAGAATTTTGGAAAGATGAAAATGTAAATCAATATCAAATTATAAATTTAGCAACAAATAATATTACTTATAATACAAATAGTAGAAGCTTAATAGACAGTATAGCAGCAGAAACAAATAGAGCTTACGAAACTTCACTTTCAGAGATTGCAAAACATAGCTCGTCAAGCGGATCTGGAGGCGGAGGAGGCTTCTCTGGCGGTCGGTGGTGGCCGGAGGCGGAGGAGGCCGGAATGGGCCGGAAGGTAAATTAAATAAATATAAAGAAAGTGCATTTTAATTGTTAAATAAAAATGCACTTTCTTTGAACCGTTTTATAAAATTAAAAGTCTAATATAAGGAAACAGTAATTAGTTATTAATATCTTTTAAAAGCTCTAATACTTTGAGCAATTTATCAATATTAATATTTTCCTTTTGAATAAATTTAAGTAATTTTTGATTTTTAGAAATATCCGTACCTGCCAAAATACTGGAAAATCCTAAAAAATCATTTGGAGTGATGTTATACAATCCAGACAATTGTATAATTATTTCAATAGGAACTTTGCTGTTTCCAGTTTCATAATGACCATATGTGGATCGCGGAATTTTAAGATATTTTGCAACATCTTCCTGAGAAAAGTCGTTATCTTCTCTAAAATCTTTTAAAATCTCATTAATTTTTTTCATAAACTTCACCATAATAATTTTACCCAAAAACTGAGATAGAATTACATATATTCTCATAAAAAGATTTTTTTATATTGACACGCTCAAAATCTTAGCATAAAATGTAAAAAAAACCAATGAATGAGAAAAAAAGGGGGATACAAAAGAAAATGAATGAAGAAAATAGTCAAAAAAATGATGAAAAAAAGGAAAAAATAGGTATAAAATTGCCATGGTGGATATCATATCCTGTACTGATAATTCTAATAAGCCTCTCTAGCTTTTTTGTATATAAAGCAATTACAAAAGGAAAAACAATACAAACTATTGCCAAAATAAATAATTCAGCAATTGAAATAGATAATTCAATATTTAAACTAAGTTTGAACAAGGAAATTGTTGATGTAGGAGAAATTATAAAACCACAAGTTACTAAATTTGAGGGGGAATTTACTTTAATATCTTCTAATCCAGATATAATAAGAATAGAAGGAGATAATATTATAGGAGTTTCAGAAGGAGAAGCAAATATTTATGCAGTACATAATGAGGAAAAAAGTAATGAAATAACATTGACTTGTGTGATAGATTTAAAAGAAATAACTTTAGACAAGACAGAACTTACTATTTTAATAAATAATGAAAAAGAAATAAAAGCTACATTGGTTCCAAAAAATACAACATATAAAAACTTAACATGGAAATCTTCAAATGAAAGTGTTGCAACAGTAAAAGATGGAGTTGTAAAAGGACATAAAGAAGGAAAGGCTATAATAACGGTAACGGAAAGTAATACAAAAAAAGAAGCAAAATGTAATATTATTGTTAAACCTATTGAGGTGGAAAGTATTAGCTTAGATGAACAAGTAGTAAAAATTGGGATAGGACAGAACTATATTTTAAATAGTAGTATAAAACCTAGTAACGCAACTAATAAGGAAATAATATGGTCAAGTTCAAATACATCAGTTATTTCTGTACAGAATGGAAAAATAAAAGCCATAGGAATAGGCGAGGCAACTGTAAAAATTACATCAACAAATGGAAAAATAGCAATATGTAAATTTAATGTAACAGAAAATGCACCAACAAATAAAAAGATGTATGTTACAGAATCATTTAATGTGAGAATAGGACCAGGTACAAATTATACATTATTAGATACAGTTAAAAGAAATGATGAAATTGAAATACTAGATGAAAAAAATAGTTATGCTAAAATAAGATTAAACAATGGAATTGTAGGTTATACTGTGCTGAAGGCTTATTCTGATTCTAAAACATATTATATAGAAAATGTTCCATTCATAAATCAATTTAATTTAGGATATCCAACAGGGTGTGAAGCGGTCGCTGCAACAATGGCTGCACGTTATTCTGGATACAATGTAGATTCTGCTACGATTATTGCAAATACTCCAACGGATACAAAAGGTAAAAGGCAAGAAAAAATAACAAAAGAAACAAAAACAGAAGTGTTAAACGAAAAAACAGGAGAAATGGAAACAAAAATTACTACAACAGAAGAAACTGTATGGGTAGGCGAAAATCCATTTAGGTATTTTGTTGGACATCCTACAAAAGGAAAATCAACAGGTTCATATGGATGTTTTGCGGGACCAATAGTTACAGCTCTTAAAAAATCTGGTGTTTCATGCACAAATATTTCAGGTTCATCAATAGATAAAATTTTTGAGTATGTACAAAAAGGAAATCCTGTGATAATATGGTGTAGAGCAAATGCTGCAGACTTATCAGAAGGAGTAACATGGAAATACCCTGATGGAAGTGGGCAATTTGTGGAGTTGGTTGGAGAACATTGTGCAGTATTAATAGGATATGATAAAAATTATGTGTATTTAAATGATCCGGCAGTAGGAAAAGGAGTAAAACAGCCTAAAAGCAAGTTTATAAGCAACTGGAATAAATTATATAACCAAGCTATAATTATAAATTAAAAAATATTAAAACTAATGAACCATTTGAAAAAAACTAAAGTCTAATAAGTATGGAGGTAGAAAAATGTCAATTATTACTCAAGTAAAAAAAGGAGATAAAGAAGCTTTTGCAGAGTTAATAGAAGAATATAAATTGCCAATATATAAAACAGCAAAAGCAATATTAAAAGATGAAGATGATGTATGCGATGCAATTCAAGATACTGCTTTGAGTATATATAAAAATATAAAAAATTTAAAAAGCGAGAAGTATTTTAAAACTTGGGTTATAAGGATTACAATTAATAAATGTAATGATATTCTTTCAAAACATAAATTGAACAGTGAAAAAAAGGAAAAAGTAACAATAAGTTCTACACTACAACATAATAGTTTTGATAATAAAATCGTAGAGAAAACAGACTTAGAGTTGGCCTTAAATTCTCTATCACAAGAGTTGAGGTTAACTACAATTTTATATTATTATAATGATTTTTCTATATCAGACATTTCGAATATTCTAAATATATCAAAGGGAACTGTTAAATCTAGAATATTTAGAGCAAGAGAAAAGTTATATCAAATTTTAAGCGAAGAGGAGGTGGGCAATAATGAATAAAAAAGATTTGTTTATAAAAGAAAAACTAAAACAAGACAAAGAAATTTCAGAACAAGCAAATGATATTTTCGAAAAAATAAAGGAGGAGTATGGAATGGAAAACAATGAAAATAAAGTAATAAAAATAAGCTTTAATAAATTCTTAAGTATAGCAGCAGTAATAGTTATGGTGTTATTTGTAGGAATAAATGTCTTTGCATACAAAATGAATAAACCTAATTTAATATCTGCCATAGAAGCTTTAATAAAAAAGGATGATGAAATAGAGGAAACGGATGAAGTCGCAAAAAAATTATTTGAAGAAGCTGTATTAGCAATAAGAGATGGATTTAATATTGAATATGATTCTAAAGAGATAAAAGAAATTAATGGAATATATTATGGAAAAACAAGATTAGAATACTCTGAATTAAAAGAAAAATATGAAGATATTTTTACAGGAGAAGCATTAGAAAATGCATTAGCAATTAATGCATTTGATGTAGATGGAATAGCTTATATTGTTCCAAAAGCAGGACCAGGATATTATATTGAAGATATTAATGTAGAAAAACTAAATAAAAATAATGAGGAATTAACATACAAAGCGTTTTATATAAAAGCATATGCGGATAGTAGTGAAAAAGAAGAAAATGAATGCCAATTTAAAATTAAGAAAGTAAATGGAAACTACAGAATTTCTGCAACAAATTATTTAGGTATAGATAAAAAACAAGATGAAATGAAAACAGAAGAAGATATAGAATTAACTAAAAAAATGAAAAGCAATATAGGAATAAACTTTAGCTATCCTGAAAAATGGGAAGAAGAAAGGTCTCCATGGGATGGAGCTGTAGCAGTAGGACCGAATAAACGGAACTGGCGATTTTAAGGGACACCTTACATTTAAATTAGAATGGTGGGAAGCGGCAAATGGAAGTAATTTAACAGCAGAACAATGTGTTGAAAAATATGGAATATTTACTAATGATATAGAGCAAGGGAATATAGATATTTCTACTAGCAAGGGGTATTATATAAAAAATAAAGGTACAGAATATGGAGAAAATGAAAATTTTGATTATAAATCAATAACAATCTATTTTGAGGCTAATTCTGAAATTTATCAAATATATTATTATGGAGATGAACAATCATATAACAAATATTACAAAACTTTTGAAAAAATGCTAGAAACAATAGAATTTACTACACCTACTTTTAAAGATATGATACAAAAAGAAACAGAAGATAAGAACCAAGAAAAAACGAAAGATGAAAGTGTTGAAAATAGAAATAATAATACTGAAGAGAATACTAGCAATTCTGTTAAGAAAGAAAAATTTTTGTGTGGCGATGCAAATTGCGATGAACAGGTAAACGGTAAAGATCTTACTGCTATCAAAAAGTATATTAACGGTGAAAGGGAGTTGACAGAACAAGGAAAAATTAACGCAGATGTAAATGATGATGAAACAGTAACTAACGCAGATGTAAATATTTTAAGAAAATACTTAGCAGGCATATACAGTAAATTACCACAAAGAACTTCAGGAGAAGAGTTGATATCGAAAGCTGTGCCAGGAATGTCAATAAAATATCCAGAAGATTGGACTGTAGAAGAAATAGACAAAGGGACATGGGGAAATCGTACAGGAAATGCTACTTGTATATTTAGGGGAAGTACTAATAATATAAGAATAACAGTAACAACTTATGATCCATTATTCGAAGTAGGAGGGTACAAAAATTTAATAAAACAAGAATGCTCAAGATATGGAATAAATTATTATGAAGGGTTAGAAGAGAATGGATATAACGTAGGAGACAATAACAAAAACAATTTAGAGTGGAGAATCTTAAGAATATCTTCAAATATAAGAAATTATTATCATATAATTGATAAAAATGTAGACAATTCATTGAAAATAGAAGTAAAAATAGACAATCCAACAGGAGAGAATCAATTACCAGTAGAAAGAATAATAGATGATATTATTTTAGGTACAACAGTACGCTCATACTAGATTTAATGATACAAGATTAGAATATTATTCAAAAATATAAAAAAATCCGCAAAAACCTTGACATAAGTAATAAAATATGATAAATTATATAAGCTATGTTTCTAAATGGGAGCATAGCTTAAAAAACGCATCGTTAAAACCCGTATAAATAAAGTTGGAGGTGGAGCTAAAAGATGGCTGCAAAAGGACCAAGAGAAAATATAACACTAGAATGCACAGAGTGTAAAAGAAGAAATTATACTACAAGCAAAAATAAAAGAAATAACACAGAAAGATTAGAAGTTGCTAAATATTGTAAATATTGCAAAAAAAGAACAACACATAAAGAGACAAAATAGGAACTTTTTTAAGGAGGAAATAAAATGGCTAAAGATGCAAAAAATAATAAAGACGTAAAAAATAAAAAGCATTTTTTCAAAGATTTTAAAGCTGAATTAAAAAAAGTTATTTGGCCAACACCAAAACAAATAGTAAATAATACTGTAGCAGTAATTACAATTGTGCTAATAACAGCAGTAATAGTATTTGTACTAGACCTATTTTTCGATATACTTAATGAACAAGGAATAAATAGATTGAAATCAAATATAAGAAATAAGGTTGTTGTAGAAGAAAATGTAACTGATAACAATAGTGAAGATGAAAATGCTGTAGAACAAAATAATAATGAAGAAGCAGTAGAGAGTGAATCTTCTGTGGAAAATGTGCAATAAATAAGGAGGCTTAAAATACATGTCTCAAATAAAAGAAAATGAAGAACCAAAATGGTATGTTGTTCATACATATTCAGGATATGAGAACAAAGTAAAAACAGACTTAGAAAAAACTATAAAAAATAGAGAACTAGAAGATTATTTCTTTGATATAGTTGTTCCAATGGAAGAACAAATAGAAATTAAAGATGGAAAGAGAAAAACAAATTTAAAAAAAGTTTTTCCAGGATATGTTTTAGTGAAAATGATTGTAACTGAAGAATCATGGTACATTGTAAGAAATACAAGAGGTGTAACAGGATTTGTAGGTTCAGGAACAGATCCAATTCCGCTTACAACAGAAGAAATAAGAAATATGGGATTTGAAACAGCTGTTGTTAATGTTGATTATGATGTTAACGATACAGTAAGAGTTGTTAATGGCCCACTTGCTTCATTTATAGGAACAGTTCAAGAAATAAATAAAGAAAAAAATAAAGTTAAAGTATTAGTATCTATGTTTGGAAGAGAAACTCCAGTAGAACTAGAGTTTTCACAAGTAGAGAAAATATAAAACAAATATAAAAAAGGAGATAGAGGAAAATGGCAGAAAAAGAGATTACAAACATTGTTAAATTACAAATAGAAGCTGGAAAAGCAACACCAGCACCACCAGTAGGACCAGCTTTAGGTTCAACAGGTATAAACATTATGCAATTCACAAAAGAATTTAATGAAAAAACAGCTAATCAACCAGGTATGATAATACCAGTTGTAATAACTGTATATAAAGATAAAACATTCTCATTTATTACAAAAGTACCACCAGTAGCAGTTTTAATTAAAAAAGCTTTAAAAATAGAAAAAGGTTCAGGAAAACCTAACAAAGATAAAGTTGCAACAATAACAAAAGCTCAAGTAGAAGAAATTGCAAAAACAAAAATGGAAGATTTAAATGCAGCTTCATTAGAAACAGCTATGAGTATGGTTATGGGGACTGCTAGATCTATGGGTGTAGTAGTAGCAGAATAAATAAAAACGGTATCAAAAAATGATATAAATTAATTGGGAGGATGAAAATCCGTTAATACCAAAGGAGGAAATGAAATGAAAAAAGGAAAAAGATATCAAGAATGCGAAAAGCTTATTGATAGAACAAAAAAGTATGATGCAAAAGAAGCATTAGATGTAATTTGCAAAATGCCAAAACCAAAATTTGATGAAACAGTTGAATTACACGTAAAATTAGGTGTAGATGGAAAACAAGCTGATCAACAAGTTAGAGGTACAGTAGTACTTCCGAATGGTACAGGTAAAACTCAAAGAGTATTAGTTTTTGCAAAAGGTGATAAAGCAAAAGAAGCAGAAGCAGCAGGAGCTGACTTCGTAGGAGCAGAAGAACTAGTTCCAAAAATTCAAAATGAAAACTGGTTTGATTATGATGTTATAGTTGCTACACCAGATATGATGGGTGTTATAGGAAGACTTGGAAAAATATTAGGACCTAAAGGTTTAATGCCAAACCCAAAATCAGGAACAGTAACTATGGATGTAACAAAAGCAATCAGTGAAATTAAATCTGGTAAAGTAGAATATAGATTAGATAAAACAAATATTATTCATTTAGGATTTGGAAAAGTTTCATTTGGTAGTGAAAAATTAGCAGAAAATTATGAAACAGTAATGGATGCTATTATAAAAGCAAAACCAGCAGCAGCAAAAGGACAATATGTAAAAAGCGTTGCTATAGCTACATCAATGGGACCAAGCATATATTTATCATAGTATAGAATATATATAATTGAACGACCAAAGACAGTAGGCATTAATAAGTCCTACCGAGGTTATTAAAAAGAGTATAATAAAACTCTGTTAATACCTCGAGTAGGTATTAACAGAGTTTTTAATTTCAAAAAATATAAACCATATAATTGTTCATAATTTAATGAAAAATGAATGGTGAAGAGAGAAGAGTACAAAAACTCTTCAAGTTTTGGAGGAGGTGAATCAATTGGCTAGTGAAAGAATATTAGAGCAAAAGAAAAAAGAAGTATCTGAATTAGCAGCAAAAATTAAAGAAGCTAAAGTAGTTCTTTTAACAGACTATAGAGGAATAAATGTTGCTGATGTAACAGAATTAAGAACAAAACTAAGAGCTGCTGAAGTTGAATACAGTGTTATAAAAAATAACATAACAAGAAGAGCTTTAGAAGAATGTGGTATAGAAGGATTAAATGATGCCCTATTAGGACCTACAGCAGTTATAATGGGAAACAATGATTATCTTGAAGCTTGCAAAACAATTTATGAATATGCTAAAGATAATGAATTCTACAAAATAAAAGGTGGAATAATTGATGGAAAAGTTGTAACACCAGAAGAAATAATTACACTTGCAAAATTACCATCAAGAGAAACATTACTATCTATGCTTGCTGGAGCTTTACTTGGAAACATATCAAAACTTGCAGTTGCATTAGATCAAGTTAAATTACAAAAGGCAGAAGCAAATGCTTAATTAAAACAATTAGGGTAGTGACCAACACTAAAATAAAAGAAAATAAAAATGAGAAAAGCAAAAACAGATATTACTATTTTACAAGTAGAGACATAGCTTCTCAAAAGTGGTAGTGACAAAAGTGTAAGCTTTGATCTTAAAATATAGGAGGAAATAAAATGAGTAAAGAAGAAATGATTGAAGAAATCAAAAAAATGACAGTAGTAGAATTAGCTGATTTAGTAAAAGCTATAGAAGAAGAATTTGGAGTATCAGCAGTAGCAGCAGCTGCACCAGCAGCTGGAGTAGTAGCAGGAGCTGCTGAAGAAAAAACATCTTTTGATGTTGTATTAAAAGAAGCAGGAGCAAACAAAATACCAGTAATAAAAGTTGTAAGAGATGCAACAGGTTTAGGATTAAAAGAAGCTAAAGATTTAGTTGATGGAGCACCTAAAACAATTAAAGAAGGAGTTTCTAAAGAAGAAGCTGAAGAATTAAAAGCTAAATTTGAAGAAGCTGGAGCAACAGTAGAATTAGCTTAGTTTATAAATAATATAATAAAGAAGATTGCAATTTGTTTTGCAATCTTTTTTTGTTGTATAGGAAAAATCGAAGATTTTTGCGTATACAACAAGGTTAGGCTTCCTTAGCCCTGCCCGAGCAAAGCGAGTGGCATGTATTTTGCACTTTCTTCGAAGGCATACTTAGCAAAATGCCTTTCTTATAGTTAGACAAATTGTAATTTGCGGGAGAGAACCCTCCGTCAAATCTTCGGTTTGCCACCTCCCTTAAATAAGGGAGGCAAGGTCTTGGCCCCATTATCTAAGGGGGCTATCGGCGTAGCCGACTGGGGGTTCTTTTAATACAATATATTTTGAAACATTGTAGGGGCAGGCCCTGTGTCTGCCCGAAAACGCAAAACACATTACATTTACGATTCAGGACAGTCCCCTTTTGTCATTCAACAAAAGAGGGACAGTCCCTAGAATCGTTCACACAAATTCCAATCTGTTTAATTGCAAAATTTAAATCATATGATATAATTTACAATAAGGTTAGTATAGGAGAGTGTTAGTATGGATAAATATAGAGCAATAATTACTGCAACTGAGGAAGAATTTGACGCGATAAAGAATATAATGAATAAAATAGAAGAGATAAGTTACTGGAATCTAACTTTTTTAAAAGGCAAAATAAATAATAAAAAGTATGTGCTAGCTAGATGTGGAGTAGGAAAAGTAAATGCTGCTAGAGTAACGCAAATTTTAACAGATAAATTTGATTTAGAATGCATAATAAATGTTGGGTCTGCAGGAGGATTAAATGATAGCTTAAATATAGGAGATATAATTATAGGAGAAAAACTTGTTCAACATGATTTTGATATTACTGTATTTGAACATGAAAAAGGGTATATAACAGATACAGGAACTTTTTTTGAAGGAGATAAAAGATTAATACAAAGTCTAAAAAATATTAAATTAGAAAATACAAAAATTCTAACAGGAACAATAGCATCTGGAGACATTTTTTGTACAGATCCTAAAATGAAAGAAAAGATAAAAACGAAATTTAATGCAGATTGTTGCGAAATGGAAGGTGCAGCAATTGCACAAGTGTGCTATTTAAATAAAGTTCCATTTATAGTAATAAGATCAATTTCAGATATACCAAATGGAAAAAATCATATAGATTTTAATCAATTTATAAAATTAGCTTCGAAAAACTGTGCAGAAATTATAAGGCAATTATAATAACTACGCTTACTTGACAAAAAGCCCCAATAAATATATAATAATCAAGTAAAATTGTAGAGGGAGAGAGCTTTTTATGAATAAATTTAAGAAGATTTCCATTGCATTATGTGGAGGAATATTTTTATTTGGAACAATTTCTTTAGCAAGAACAGGAATAGTTAATGCACCAAACGGACTAGTTTTAAGAGAAACAGCATCAAAATCTGGTAACCCAGTAACAACTGTAAGCGATGAAGAAAAAGTAGAGATACTAGAAGAAAGCGGAGAATGGTATAAAGTAAAATATGGAAATTATGAAGGCTATATGTTTGCAGAGTATGTAAATGCAGAAAAAGCTGAAGAAGAACCAACAGAGGAGAAAACTTCTTTAGTAGAAGAAACTAAACCACAAGAAGAGACTACAGAGCCAAGACAAGAAGAAACAAACAACGAGGAAAAAAGCGAATATCCTAAAAATGTAGTTTTAACTTCAAATATAGATGTACATATTATTCCATCAGTTACATCAAAAGTAATGCTAAACATAGAAAAAGAAAAAACAATAACTATAAACTATGAATTAAATGATTGGCTAAATATTTCATTTGAAGGAAAGCAAGGATGGGTAAGAAAATATTATATAAATACAAACAATGTCCAACCAGAAAAAACTCAAGAAAATAATAAACCAGAAGAGGAAACTACAAAAACTACAGAGAATAAAAAGGGATATATAAATGTTAGCTCATCTGCAAATATAAGAGAGTCTGCAAGTACATCAGCCAATATAATTACTACATTATTAAGAAATACAGAGGTAACAATTATAGGGGAAGAAGGAGAATTTTATAAAATACAATATAAAGAAATAACAGGTTATGTATCAAAATCATTAGTATCTGATAAAGCAGTAGAAGTAACTAGCAGAAGTGCTAATAAAGAAAGAACTGTTACTGAGGAGAAAACAGAACCAAAAGTAGAACAAGAAACTAATACAGAAACTGCTAGTGCAGCTACACAAAACTCAGATGCAGGAGAAAGCGTAGCAGCATTTGCAAAAAAATATATAGGATATAAATATGTATCAGGAGGAACAACTCCAAGCACAGGATTTGATTGTACAGGATTTACATATTATGTGTATAACTCATGTGGATACTCACTTAGTAGATCTTTTTCAGTTCAAAAACAATCTGGCACTGCTGTTTCAAAAGCAAACTTACAACCAGGAGATTTACTAATCTTTGATAATAATAGAGATGGAACAGCAGATCATGTAGGAATATACACAGGTGGAGGATATTTTGTACATGCAGAAAACAGTAGAACCGGAGTTAAAACAGATACAGTAAGTAGTGGGCATTATAATAATTGTTACTATTCAGCAAGAAGAATAGTAAAATAGTTGGGGGATTTTATAAGAAGCAGGAGTGATTAACAATAAAACGACCTATATTATTATGTGCTATACGGATATATAATAGGAATTATTTATGGGCTATACTTTAAAATAAGTATAGCCTTTGTTATTGCACTTATATGTTTGATTTATATAGTTCTTATATCTAATAAAAAAAGCAAGATTGCTAAATATCTAAAAATAATGTTAAAACCTAGTGTTATTTACATATTTTTCATATCTATAATAATTTCAAATTATTATGTTAAATATTTAAATAATAAATATACTAAATTTTATAATAATCCTCCAGAAATTATAAAAGGAAATGCAGTAATTATAAAAGAAGCAGAGGAAAAAGACTATAGTTACTCATATATAATAAAAATGAAAGATGGACTATATAAAAATAAGAAATTCATTCTAAATACAAGTAAGAAAAAATTATTACAGTATGGAGATTTAATAAAAATAAAAGGTAAATATATTATTCCAAGTGAAAGCAGAAATTATAAGGGATTCAATTATAGAGAATATTTGAAAAGTAAAAAAATATATGGATCAATTAAAAGTAGTGGAGAAATAAAGGTCATACAAAGTAATTACATAAATCAAATTTTTATAAAATCAAATAAAGCTAGAAATATAATAATAAAAAATGCAGAAAGCTTACTCCCAGGAGAAACAGGAGCTTTACTTACAGGAATATTATTAGGAGATAAACAAGAAATAACAGATGAAATAATAGAAAACTTTAAAACAAGTAATCTATCACATATGCTTGCAGTATCTGGGGCACATACTTCCTATATAATACTTGGAATAAGCTATATGTTAAGCAAATTACCAAAAAAATATGCTGGTATAATTACGATATTAGTTCTTGGAATATTTCTTTTTATAACTAATTTTACTCCATCTGTTATAAGAGCCTGCATAATGGCAGGCCTTACAATAGGAGCTAAGATTTTATATAGAAAATCAGATACAATAAATAATATAGCATTAAGTGCAATGGTTATTTTAATATCGAATCCATTTTCCATATTAGATGTAGGATTTCAATTGTCATATTTAGGAACTCTAGGTATTGTAATGTTTAACAAGGACATAGAAAAAATATTATCAAAAATAAAGTTAAAAAGTAAAACTGTACAATTATTTATAGTAACTTTTTCTGCTCAAATTCTTATAATGCCAATTATGGCATACAGGTTTAATACAATATCATTAACATTTTTTATATCTAATTTATTTGCAAGTCCAATTCTAGGAGTAATTATAATTTTAGGATTTATAACAATTTTTGTATCCTTAATTTCTTTTAAATTAGCTAAAATGCTATCAATTATATTAGATATATTCTTAAAACTGCTTATTTTAATTGCTAAATTTGTCTCTAATATTCCAGTAAGTAGTCTTATAATAAAAACACCATATGTATTTAGTATTGCTTTAATTTATATTCTAATTTTAATATTTCATTATTTATTTTCAATATATAACTTTAAAGGTCATTTATATAAAATCCAGATAGAAATTATAAAAAAAATAACCATTAAAAATTTAATTAAAATAGCAACAAAGTCCTTAATATTAGTAATATTGGTAAATACAATAATAGGTATTTTTATTCCAAAAAATATGAAGATATACTTTATAGATGTTGGACAAGGAGATTCTTGTTTAATTGTAACACCAAGTAATAAAAAAATATTAATAGATGGAGGAGAAGGAAAAGTAGATATTTTACTTCCTTATTTGTTAGATAGAAGAATAAGAACACTAGATTACGTAGTGATTTCTCATTTCGATAGTGACCATTGCAATGGGCTAATAAAAGTAATTGAAAAGTTAAAGGTAAAAAATATTATAATTTCAGAACAAGCATATTTAAGTGAAGAGTATATAAATATTGCAAATATAATAAATAAAAAGAAAATAAAAGTAATTAAGGTAAAGCAGGGAGACAAATTAAGCATAGATAAAGATGTAAATATGGATATATTATATCCTACAGAGAAATTAGAATATAAGGATTTAAATAATAATTCTATAGTAGCCAAAATTTCATATAACCAATTTAGCATAATGTTTACACGGAGATATAGAAAAATCAGAACAAAATATAGTAAAAGAGGTAAAACCTAATATGCTAAAAAGTACTGTATTAAAAGTTTCACATCATGGGTCAAAAACCTCAACAAATGGGGAGTTTTTAAAAAGTGTTAACCCAAAAGTTGCGTTAATAGGAGTAGGAGAAAACAATAAATTTGGACATCCAAATACTGAAGTAATAAAAAGAATAAATAAATACGGAGTAAAAATTTATAGAACAGATAAAATGGGAGAAATAGAATTAACAATAAATAGAAAAGGAAAAATGAAAATAAGAACAAAGCTAAATTTTCAATAAAGTTAAAATGCAACTAAAAATAGTTGCAAAACAAATAAAAAAGGAGTATAATAAATGAGTAAAAAAGATAAACTAATACAAAGGTTAAAGTCAAAACCAAAAGATTTTACATATGATGAATTAAAAACATTATTAAATTATTTGGAATTTGTTGAGCACAGTAAAGGCACTACCTCTGGCTCTAGAGTAGAATTTAAAGATAAATTAGGTAGAAAAATAATATTACATAAGCCACATCCAAATAATATTATAAAGTCTTATAAAATTAATGAAATAATAAGTGCATTAAGAGAGTGGAGGTTAATATAATGAGTAATATTATGAAATATAAGGGATACTGGGCAGAAGTAAAGTATAATGATGAAGATGAATGTTTTTGGGGAAAAATAGAGGGATTGAAAAATACTTTAATTTTATTTGAAGGAGATACAGTTAAAAAATTAAAAAAAGATTTTAAAGACTCTATTGACTTATATTTAAAAAATTGTAAAGCAAATAATGAAATTCCAGAGCAACAATGTAAAGGTTCATTAAATGTTAGATTAGGTGTTGAGTTACATAATAAAGCAAAGATAAAATCTATTGAAGAAAATATATCAATTAATGAATTAATAAAAAATGCAATTGTTGCATATTTAAAAACTAATTAAAAGTATATTTAGGCTAAATTTTGGAAATGCTAAGAATGGTGATAAATATGAAAAAATATACAGTTATTATTGTGATTAGCATTGGAATTATATTAGGTTTTTTTACAGGGCTATATTTATATAAAATAAAACAAGTAGATAGACAAAACGATACAGAAAAAATTGCAAAATTAATAGAGGATGAATGTACAAAAGCAGCAGAATTAAAAAATAATAATGAACTAGTACAAACGAACTCAGAAACAGAAAAGACTTCTCCTAATTGTGTTCTGACTTTGAAAATATATTATAATATATGTGGCCATTTAATAGAAAAAAAGGAAAATATAAAAGAAGCGGAAGTAAATTTAACAGAAGCAGAATTAAAAGAAAAATTTAGTGATTGGGAAATACAAAAATTTACTCCGACAGAGATAGTATTATATAAAGAATTGAATGAATTTTGTAATGAGCATTATTTGCTAAAAGAAAAAGATGGAGAAATAGCAATATTTAAATTAGATCAAAATAATAATCAGACTTTTCTAGAAAAAACAGATATATCAACAGAGTACTTAACAGAAAAGGACTTAGAAAATATAAAAAGAGGGATTATAATATATAGCAAGAAAGAATTGAATAAAACGATAGAGGATTTTGAATAAAAAAACAGATGCTTAAGCACCTGTTTTTTTATTATCTTGTCCAATTGCTTTTTTTAAATAACCTTGTAGATAGAATGCTTTTACATACATTATTAAAGAGAATATAGTTGTAAAAACAGCTAAGTAATATATATATGTATCGAATTGTGGTAGCATTGGTAAGCTATATTCTGGATGACTTAGTAATGGGCCATTCCAATATTGTACAAACAAAGAGCAAACAATTGCTATATAAAATAAAACAGTTGCAAGTTTGCCATACCATTTACTAGACACAACCAACTCTTTTCCATAAAGAAATGAAGCACCAGCAATCATAAAAAATTCTTTTAATAGAACAATTACAATTATCCATGTAGGTATTATTTTTTGTATTGTAAGGACTGCAAGTAAAGTTATTTGAGTTGCTTTGTCAGCTAAAGGGTCCATCAATTTTCCAAAATCAGTTATATAGTTAAAGCGCCTTGCAATGTATCCGTCTAATATATCTGTAATTCCAGAAACTGTAAGAACAATTATAGTTGCAATATAGTTGCCTTGAAGGGCAACTATAATAAGCATTGGAATAAGTAAAAAACGAATAATTGTTAGGATATTTGGTACATGCTTAAACATAAATCCTCCTAATATTATTTTACATTAAACTTTAGACTTCCATTCTCTACATCAACTAAAATAGTTTGGAAAGGAAGAACTTCAGATTTTAATATCATATCTGAAATTGGATCTTCAATATATCTTTGAATTGCACGTCTTAAAGGCCTTGCTCCATATTTTAAATCAGTTCCCTTTTCTAAAATATAATTTTTAGCATCTATAGAAACTTCTAATTTTATATCCTTATTATCTAAAGCTTTAGAAGTTAAGTTTAATAGTAAATCTACAATTTGCAATAGTTGTTCTTTTGTTAAGCTATCGAAAACTACAATTTCATCTACCCTGTTTAAAAATTCTGGTCTAAATACATCTTTTAATGCACTTTCTATTTTACTTTTATCCATTGTTTGTTTTCCAAACCCAATAGAATTATTATTTAAATTAGAACCAGCATTAGAGGTCATTATAATTATAGTATTTTCAAAATTAACTGTATTTCCTTGACTGTCTGTCAACTTTCCATCATCTAATATTTGTAAAAGAAGGTTGAAAACATCTGGATGAGCTTTTTCTATTTCATCTAGTAATATTATTGAATAAGGTTTTCTCTTAACTTTCTCTGTTAATTGACCTGCATCATCATAACCGACATATCCAGGAGGAGAACCAATTAATTTAGAAGTAGAATGACTTTCCATATATTCAGACATATCTACTCTTATGATTGAATCTTCGCTACCGAACATTTCGTATGCTAATGTTTTAGCAAGTTCTGTTTTCCCAACACCTGTAGGCCCAACAAATATAAATGATGGTGGCCTTTTTGAACTTTGAAGTCCAGCTCTATTTCTTCTAATAGCGCGTGAAACTGCTTCAACAGCGGCATCTTGACCTATAATTCTATTATGCAAATTCTTTTCTAAATTTAACAATTTAACAGTTTCAGCCTCAGTGATTTTTTTAACAGGTATCTTAGTAGAATGTTCAATTACCTCTGCAACATCATTTAAGGTTAAACTTGTTAATTCCAATTTTTTATTTAATTCATCCATTTTTTCTAATATATTACATTCTTCAGTTTTTAAATCTGCTGCTTTTTGATAATCTTCTATAGAATCAGATTCAACAGCTTCTTCTTTTTCTTCTTGAATTTTAGCGAGTCTATTTTTTAATATTTCTAATTCGTATAATTCTTTATTGTCTAAATTGATTTTAGAACAAGCTTCATCTAAGATGTCTATTGCTTTATCTGGTAAAAATCTATCATGTATATATTTTTCTGACATTTTAACAGTTTGAGCAATTACATTATTAGAAATTCTAACTTTATGAAAATCTTCATAATATTTTTTTATACCCTTTAAAATTTCTATTGTATCTTCTACTGTTGGCTCTTCAACAAGTACAGGTTGGAATCTTCTTTCTAAAGCAGAATCTTTTTCTATATATTTTCTATATTCTTTTAAAGTTGTGGTACCTATAAGTTGAATTTCGCCATTAGAAAGAGAAGGCTTTAAAATATTTGCAGCATTCATTGAATGTTCAGCATCTCCAGCACCAATTATATTATGAATTTCATCTATTACTAAAATTATATTACCAGCCTGCTTACATTCATCTATTAGAGATTTCATTCTTCCCTCAAACTGTCCTCTGAACTGTGTGCCAGCGATTACAGCAGTCATATCTAAAAGATAAACCTCTTTGTTTAATAATTTTGCAGGTACTTGACTGTTAGCAATTTTTATTGCTAGACCTTGAGCAATAGCAGTTTTCCCGTACCCCAGGCTCACCAATTAAACAAGGGTTATTTTTAGAACGCCTATTCAAAATTTGAATAACTCTTTCTATTTCTTTATCACGGCCAATAACAATATCTAATTCATTCTTTCTAGCCTTGTTAGTTAAATTTGTACCATATATGTCTAAAAAGCTTTTCTTTTTTTCTTTAGGCCTTTTTTCTGTTTTTACTCTTTTCTTATCTGCAGAGTCATTAGCTTCTTTAGAAGTTTCATTTGAATTCTTATCATTAAACATATTTGAGAAAATTGAACCTAAAGAGACACCTTCTCCACCATTAGATTCGTTAGATAATTCATCAATATTAAAATTTTCAGAAATGTCATCAAAAATATTTTCAAATTGTTTAGACATATCGTTTAGTTCATCTTCTGAAAGGTTGGCTTGTTTTGCCAAAATTTCTAGAGGGTTAATACCTTTTTCTTTTGCACAATTATAACAAAGTCCTTCCACAGAACTTTTATCACCATCAATTTTCTTGGTAAAAATTACAGCCATATTTTTATGGCAATTTGAACATAACATATTTTTTCCTGCTTTCTAATATAAGTATATCTATTATAATACATTAAAAATCACTTACAGTCAAGAAAGCATAATAAAAAGTTGAATAAATTAAATGCAAATGTTATAATAAAAAACAAAGGAGATACAAATGTCAAAATTAAAATATATTTTTCAAGAAAAAAAGATGTTAATAATAATAATATCTATAATACTAGTTTGCAGTATTGCAATTGCCTTTGGTGTATATGCTCAGATTACTGATAAGGGTACATCAAAAAAAGAAAAGGAAGAAGAGGAAAATATAAATTACGAGGATTTAAAAAATAATTTCCAAGAAATATTTACAGATTCTATAAATAAAGAGACAACAGCAAAGTTAGAATTTAATTATGATGAATTATTATATTTAAAATATGATATTGAAGAAGAAAAATTAGGAAAATATAATATTACAGCTAAAATACCTGGATTTAGAGAGAATACTGAAACTTTGAAAAAAATAAACCAAGAAATATATGATGTGTTTGCAAGAGAAATTTTAAAAATTGCTGCAGATAGTTCAACAAATTCAACTTTTAATTTAGACTATGCTGGATATGTAAATAATAATATTATTTCTTTAGCTATAATGTGCAAATATAAAAAAGGAGCAAATGCTCAAAGAAGAATTGTTCAAACATATAATTATGATATAGAAAATGATAGGTTATTAACCATAGAGGATCTTATACAATATAAAAACCTTGAAAAGAAAGATGTACAAGAGAAGATAAATAAAACAATAAAAGATGAAAATAGTAAGAGTAAAACAATAATAGAACAAGGATTTAATGTTTATGTAAGAGATGAAGCTTCTGAAGTCTATGAAGTAGAAAATACCCCAAATTTCTTTTTAGGGAAAAATAATTATTTGTATTTAGTATATGCGTATGGTAATAATAATTATACTGATGTAATTGATTTAGTGATTTTTTAAACAAACTAAACGAATGGGGACAGACCCCTTTTGTCTATTTTAGACAAAAAAGGTCTGTCCCTATTTGTTTGAGTTATTTATGGTGTTTCGCCTAAAGTTATCTCTACTTTCTTTGTGTCGCCACTCCTATATATTGTTAAAGTTATTTTATCTCCAATATTTTTTTGTTCTTTAATTTTATTAAGTTCATTCATACTACTAATCTCTGTTCCATCAATTTCAGTTATAATATCACCGGTTTTTATATCTGAATTAGAAGCTGGACTGTTTGATTGTATTTGTTTTACATATACACCAACTGGTAGATTGTAATATTCAGCAGTTCTTTTATCTAAATCTATACCAGATACACCTATATATGGTCTTATAACTTTTCCATTTTTTATTAAATCTTTATAAATGTTTAAAGTATCATTTATAGGAATTGCAAATCCCATTCCTTCTATTCCAGTACCAGATAGCTTAAGAGTGTTTATTCCAATAACTTTACCTTCAGAATTAATTAAAGCACCACCACTGTTACCTGCATTTATTGCAGCGTCTGTTTGAATCAAAGTAAAAGTATTTCCATCTGAACTCTCTACAGTTCTATTTACAGCACTTACGATTCCAGATGTAACACTGCTTTGCATACCTAAAGGATTACCAATGGCCATTGCAAACTCTCCGATTTTAACAGAAGCAGAATCTGCAAGCTCTGCAGGAGTTAAACCATTTTTATCTATTTTTATAACAGCTAAATCTGTCTTTTCATCTGTACCAATTATTTTTGCTTCATAAGGGGTCGTGTCATTATATAAATATACATATACCTTAGCTGCTTCAGAGACTTCATAGTAAATAGAAGAATCAGAAGAATTTATAATGTGATTATTAGTTAAAATATATCCGTCAGAACTCATAATAATACCAGATCCTTGTGCAGATGCTTGTTGTGATAGGCCTTGAATAAAATTAGATTTTACTGTGTATTCTACAGTAATTCCGACAATAGATGGAAGAACCTTATTTGCTGCATAAATTGCAGTATCAGAATAATTGTTAAGAGAAACAAAATCCACTGTGCCAGAATTAGAAGTTTCTATAGTGTTAGAAGTATTAGTGCTGACTGAATTATTATTTCCTAATGTTTTTCTGATATTAGGAACACCAAATGCTATACCAACAACTAAAGAAGCTCCTAAAACACCAGATAGAAAAGGAATGAAAAAGTTTGACTTTGCATTGCTTTTCTTTGAAGAATTTAAGTCGAAATTTTTATAAAAGTCTTTATTATCATCCATAAAATTACCTCCTAAAATATCATAATATAATAATAACCTAAACTAAAAATATAATACAAGATGTATATTAAAAAAACCTGAAAATTATTAATATAAATTGTAATTTATGTGAACGATTCTAGGGACTGTCCCTCTTTTGTCGAAAGACAAAAGGGGACTGTCCTGAATCGTAAATGTAATCTATTGTAAATTGTAGATACGATTTTAATCGCCCGTCTTCAAAGAAATTACCCTAATAATAATTTGCTTCGGGCAGACACAGGGCCTGCCCCTACATTTATAACAATTTTCATGGTGCATTTCGGGTCGCCGAGGGCAGCATTCCTACAGCATTTGCGCCAGATTTGTTTTTGGGCGTATGCAATACGCCCCTACGAATCCAACTTCCCACATCACACTTCTCACATCAATTAAACAAATTCCAATTTGCCTTAAAATTATATTGAAATAAATTCGTACATATAATATAATAAAAACAATTTGAAGGAGTTGAAAATATGAATTTAAATAATGAAAAGGCGATTACAATAATAGCATTAATAATCACAATAATAGTAATGTTAATACTTGCAGGAGTTGGAGTACATTTTGGAAATGAAGCATTAAATAAGGCAAAGCTTGAAGACATAAAAACAGATATGAGTTCTATAAAGACAAAAGCAAAGATAGTTGCAGAAAAATATAATTTCAAAGATATAGAGAATTTAATAGGAAATGAAATTACAGACGAAGAAACTCAAAAATTGGGAATAGAAAATAGTAGTGAAATACGTAAATGGAGTAGTAGCGACCTAAGTGAACAAGGATTATCTACAATAGATGGAGATATATATGTGGTAAAGTATAATTTGGAAGATCCAAATAATTGTGAAGTTTATTATTTAACTGGATATGAAGGAAAATATAGCTTAACAGATTTAGAGGCTATTCAATAAAGGAAGAATTATGAAGGAAAAAGAAGTAGAAAGATTAAATAAATTAAAGGAATTTGAAAATAAATTATATAAAGAAGGAATAAAATATATAGCTGGTATTGATGAAGCTGGAAGAGGACCCTTAGCAGGACCTGTTGTTATAGGGTGTGTAATAATGCCACAAGACTCATTTATAGAATATGTTAATGATTCTAAGAAAGTATCTGAAACAAAAAGAGAAATGTTATATGAAAAAATAACAAATGAGGCCATAGCATGGAGTACAGGAATTGTATGGCAAGATGAAATAGATGAAATAAATATACTAAATGCAACCAAAAAGGCTTTAACGATGGCAATAGATAATTTAAAGGTAAAACCAGACAAAATAGTAGTAGATGCATTAGATAAAATAGAAACAAGAGGAATTCCTTATATATCTGTTATAAAAGGCGATGCAAAAATCTACAGTATATCAGCAGCTTCAATTATTGCAAAAGTAACAAGAGATAGAATAATGAGAAAGTATGATGAAATATATCCAGAGTATGGATTTTCAGGACATAAAGGATATGGAACTGCAAAACATATTCAAGCAATAAAAGAACATGGAATATGTTCTTTACATAGAAAAAGTTTTGTGAAAAATTTTATATAAAAATTGCATATAAAAGGGGAATGGCGCAGTTGGAAGACCAACTACGCCAAAATGTGTTATTTGCAGTCCCAACCAGCTACGCATTCCTTGCGTTCTTCTGGACTCATTGAGAGGTTTATATAACTTGCAACACAGGTTTCAACTATGCCATAGATTGCTCTGAGGTCCTGAACAGACTGGAAGGAAAGGGTAGAGAGTACACAAGTATTTATTAATGTCTAATAATCCTCTAAAGTCTTACACTCAGTAAGCTGTTTCTTTAAATCTCCAATAGTAATGGTAATGTTCCACATTTTTAACACCCTTTCAAAAAATTTATAATAATATTATAACACGTTTTACATAAAAAATTAAATTTAGGAGGTTATTTTATGAATATTAAAGAAATTATAGCTAAAAAAAGAGATGGATTAGAATTAACCAAAGAAGAAATAAAATATTTTATAGAAGAATATACAAAAGGAACTATTATGGATTATCAAGCTGCAGCGCTAATTATGGCAATGTATATAAAAGGTCTAAATAGTGAAGAAACTACAAACTTGACATTAGAAATGGCTAATTCTGGAGAAATTTTAAATTTATCTGAAATTTCTAAAACAGTTATAGATAAGCATAGTACAGGTGGAGTTGGAGATAAAATAACATTAGTATTAATGCCAATTATAGCATCACTTGAAGTACCAGTTGCAAAAATGTCTGGTAGAGGTTTAGGATTTACAGGAGGAACGGTGGATAAACTAGAATCAATTCCAGGGTATAAAACAGAAATAAAAATAGATGAATTTATAGAAAACGTACAAAACATAGGAATAAGCATAATAGGGCAAACATCAAATTTAGCACCGGCAGATAAGAAAATATATGCACTACGTGATACAATTAGCTGTGTAGACAATATGTCACTTATAGCATCAAGCATAATGAGTAAAAAAATAGCAGCAGGTGCGAATAAAATTGTGTTAGATGTAACATGTGGAAGCGGGGCTTTTATGAAAAATGAAAAAGATGCAATAGAACTATCTAACATAATGAAAAATATAGGAAAATTAGCTAATAGAGAAACAGTGTGTGTGATTACAAATATGGATGAACCAGTTGGCTATGCAATAGGAAATAGCTTAGAAATTATAGAAACAATAGAATGTTTAAAAGGAAATATGCCAGAAGACATAAAAGAAATAATTACAACAATAGGGGCATATATACTAAAACTTGCAGGTAAAGGCGATAATTTAGAAGAGAATAAATTAAAAATATTAGAAAATGTTAAAAATGGAAAAGCATATAATAAATTTTTAGAACTAGTACAAAATCAAAATGGCGATATAGAATATGTGAAAAACACAGATAAATTTGAAAAAGCAAAATATATATTACCAGTAATCTGCAGAAAAGATGGATATGTAGAAAAATTAAATGCAGGAGAAGTAGGAAAAATATCAGTAGATTTAGGAGCGGGAAGATTAAGAAAAGAAGATGACATAGACAAAGCAGTAGGAATAGTGCTAAATAAGAAAAATGCAGATAAAGTAAAAAAAGGTGATATACTAGCATTTGTATATGCAAACAATAAGCAAAAAGGAGAAACAGCAGTAGAAGAAATGCAAAATGCATATACAATAGTAGAAGAACCAGTAAAAAAAGAAAAATATATTTTAGGAATTATATAAATTGGAATTTGTAGGAGGGGGAATTCTAGGGACTGTGCCTCAAAATCACCAGACTTGGGGATTTTGGGGACTGTCCTGAATTCACCCATAATTAAACAAATTCCAATCTAGAAAGGAATACAAAAAAAATGAAAATAATGTTTATATGCACAGGAAACATTTGCAGAAGTGCTATGGCACATGCAATGTTTGAAAAAATGGCAAAAGAACAAAATAAAAATGTACAAGTATACTCATGCGGTATATATGCAGAGAATGGTGACACATCAACATATGAAGCTATTGAAACAATGCATGAATATGGAATAGATTTAAGAAACCATACAGCAACAAATATAAGAAATTCAAACATAAAAGATATGGATGTAATACTTTGCGCAACAATATCACACAAAAACAGTGTTATAAATATGTATCCAGAATTAAAAGAAAAAGTATTTACAATGAAAGAATATGCAGGGTATCCGCAAAATGATTTAGATATAAAAGACCCATGGGGATACGGAATAGAAGTATACAAAAACTGTGCAAAAGAAATAGAGGAGTGCCTTGATAAGATTATAGAAAAATTATAATTCACAAAGCACACTTCCAACTTCCCACTTCAAATAAATTAAAGAGAGGAATAAACAAATGAACATATTAGAAGGACTAAACGATAAGCAATACGAAGCAGTAATAAATACAGAAGGACCAAACCTAATTATAGCAGGTGCAGGTTCAGGAAAAACAAAAGTGCTAACACATAAAATAGCATATTTAATAGGAGAAAAAAATGTAAAGCCATGGCAAATACTTGCAATTACATTTACAAATAAAGCCGCAAATGAAATGAAAACAAGAGTAGAAGCATTAGTTGGAGAAGTTGCAAATGAAATGTGGCTAGGAACTTTTCACTCTATTTGTGTTAGAATTTTAAGAAGATTTATAAATAGATTAGGATATGAAAATTCATTTATAATATTTGATACATCAGATCAAAGAAGTTTAGTAAAACAATGCTTAAGAGAATTAAATATTGATGATAAATTATTTACAGATAGAAGTGTATTATCAGAAATAAGTAATGCAAAAAATGAAATGCTTACACCTGAAAGCTACAAGTTGAGAACAAATGGGGAACATAGAAAAGAAAAAATCGCAGAAATATATGCTTTATATCAAAGAAAACTAAAAGAAAATAATGCGATAGATTTTGATGATATTATCAATTTTACAATAGACATACTAACAGAAAATCCAGATGTTTTAGAGTATTATTCAGAGAAATTTAAATATGTATTAGTAGATGAATATCAAGACACAAATAAATCACAATTCACACTATTAACATTAATTGCAGCAAGACACGGAAATATTACGGCCGTAGGAGATAATGACCAAGGAATATATTCTTTTAGAGGCGCGGATATATCAAACATATTAAACTTTGAAAAGGATTTTCCAGGAACAAAAATAATAAAATTAGAGCAGAATTATAGATCTACAAAAAGTATATTGAATGCAGCAAATGCAATAATTAAAAATAATAGTAAAAAATATGATAAAAACTTGTGGACAGAAAAAGAAGAAGGAAAGCTTCCAGAAGTACATATATGCAATGATGAATATGATGAAGCAAGATATATTGCAGAAGAAATAGAGCATTTAAGAAGAGAAGAGTATTTAAAATATTCAGATTTTGCAATTCTTTATAGAATGAATGCACAGTCACGTAGTATAGAAGAAATTCTAGTAAGAGAAGGAATTCCATACAGAATTATAGGCGGACACAAATTCTACGAAAGAAAAGAAATAAAAGATATAATTAGCTACTTGAGATTAATTCAAAACACATCAGATAATTTGAGTTTGCAAAGAGTAATAAATGAACCTAAAAGAGGAATAGGAAAAACAAGTTTAGAAAAAATAGAAGCAATAGCATCAACAAATCGGAATGTCAATGTATGAAGTAATAAAAAAAGCAGATGAATTTGGATTAAATAAAGTATTTGCAAATTCAAGAGATTTTATAAATGTAATAGAAGATCTAAGAGCAAGTAAAGATGAAATCAAAATTTCAGAACTTGTAAAACAAACACTAAACAAAACAGGCTATACAAAAGCTTTAGAACTAGAAAGTACAACGCAAGCAGAAACAAGATTAGAGAACTTGGATGAGTTCTTGACAGTAGCAATAGAATATGAAGATGAAGCAGTAGAAAACAATTTGGCAGAGTTTTTAGAGAGTATAACACTTACAAGTGATGTGGACGAGCTAGAAGATACAGACGAAGCGGTAACATTAATGACTTTGCATAGTGCAAAAGGGTTAGAATTTCCAGTAGTATTTTTAATAGGTATGGAAGACCGGAATATTCCCAAGTTATAAATCAATAGGAGAAGCAAGAGAACTAGAAGAAGAAAGAAGACTTTGCTATGTTGGACTAACAAGAGCAGAACAATTTTTATATTTAACATGTAGTAGACAAAGAACAATATTTGGATCAACATCATGTAATAAAATATCTAGATTTATAGAAGAAATACCACCAGAAATGTTAGATGGAGATAAAAATATAAAGAAAGAAAAACAATACGAACCAAAAGAAACAACATATGAATGGGAATATGGAGCAGTAAAAAAATATCAAACAAAGGCATTTGGAGATAAATTCTCTCCAAAAGAGCCAGCATATCAATTTAGAACAGCAGAAAGCTTCTTAAATTCTATAAATAGTACAAAAAATGATGGAGTAGATTTAAGCAAATTTAGGGCAGGTGTAACTGTATACCACAAAAAATTTGGAGAAGGAGTAATAAACTCAGTAGAACAAGAAGGAGAGGACCTAAAACTAGATATAAACTTTGAAAAAGCAGGACATAAAAGGCTAATGGCAAAATTCGCTAATTTAGAAATAAGATAAAAAAGAAAGAAGAGCAATCTTCTTTTTTTATGCAAATAAATTGGAATTTGTGTGAAGGGGGAATTCTAGGGACTGTCCCTCAAAGTCACCAAACCTGGGGATTTTGGGGACTGTCCTGAAT